>NZ_JBFUCO010000003.1:0-180760 GCF_056405215.1 Arthrobacter sp. P1_H7
GCGGCGGCCGCGACGAGCTGCAGATACTCCACCGTGCGGGAGAGTTCCTCCACGCTGCCGGCGAAGTCCGCCGCGGCCCGGAAGCCCCACGAGCCCGCATCCTCCACCGCCGTCGAACTCACCGCCCGCAGCGCGGCCACGGCGGCGTCGATACCGGATGGCCGGACCGGGGCTGCACCCCGGTCCGTGCCCTGCGCCTCGTCCTCGCAAGCGGCGAAATCCCTGATGAAATCCCTGACGGCTTCCATGGCTCGAGTCTATTTCTGGGGTACGACAAAGATGATGGACACGGTTCCGTGCGGCGTGATCGGACCCCAAACGAACTGTGACCACGCACCCTGTTGGGTGCGTGGTCACGGATGCGCGCGGAAACCGGCTGCGCGGGTCTAACGAGCTAGAGCTTCAGGATGCTGGTGAGCCGCTCGGTGTCCTGCCGGGTCCGGGCCTTGCCGAGGTACACCACGGCCGCGATCGAGGCTGCGGTGCCCAGGACCATCGGCAGGATCCACGGGATCCAGGTCAGGCCCGGCTGGTAGCCGAGCCCGGCCGCAATGAAGATGATCCAGCTGAGCATGCCGACGGACGCAGCGACTCCCGCCGGGACGGCGACGCCGTACTTCTGGTGCCGCTTGTCGTTGGCCCACACCACGAAACCCGCAGCAACGGTCACCAAGGCGACCACAATCAGGGAAAGCATTCAGGACACCTCACGCTGGTGAAGAAACGATGACGAAGAAACGATGATGAAAAAGCCAGTAGAGAAGCGGCAGTGAGAAGAACGGGGCTAGAGGGCGCCGAAGCCGACGCGGCGGGCCTCTTCTGCCCCGATTTCCACGTAGCCCAGGGCATTGGCGGGGATGATCACGAGGCGGCCCTTGTCGTCCTTCAACCGCAGTTCGCTGCCCTTGGTGATCGCGTCGCCGACTACCTTGGCGACGGCGTCGGCGTCCTGGGCCGATTCGAGGACAATTTCGCGGCCAATGTTCTGAATACCAATCTTTACTTCCACAGCAAGGCCTCCCAGCCAATCAACGTCCAAAAATGTCTAAGGTCAATCTCTAGTTGTACTCTAGGTCTCTTTGGGGAAGCGGGAGATTCCGCGCCAAGCTAAACGGTAGATGAGGTCGCTGGCTACATCGAGATCCAGGTTCCCGTCCGTTTCCAGCCAATACCGGGCGCTCACATGGGCCATTCCGGCGAGCCCGCGGCCCAGCAGCTGGGCCTCCAGCTCAGGAAGCTTGGTGTCCTCGGCGATGACATGCGCGACGGCGTCGGCGAAGGTCTTGTTGAACGTTTCCAGCCGCGCACTGACGTCAGGATCGTTAATCAGGTCCGACTCGAAGACGAGCCGGTGCGCCTGGTCGTCGTGGGCGATGAAGCGGAAGTAGGCGCGCATGACGGCCTGGACGCGCTCGTCATTGTCGGTGGTGGAGTTCAGGGCGCCAAGCAGCAGGTCGGTCAGCTTGCTGAGGTGGCTGTCCAGCAGAGCCAGGTAGAGGTCCCGCTTGGAAGGGAAGTGCTGGTACAACACCGGCTTGCTGACGTGGGCAGTCTCGGCGATCTCGTCCATGGCGGCACCGTGGTAGCCGTTCGCCACGAAAACTTCCTGCGCGGCCGCCAGCAGCTGCGCCCGGCGTTCGTCGCGGGGGAGGCGGGCCGAGCGCTGTCCGCTCCGAGCCTGCCCTGCCGGCGGCTTACCGGACTCGTCCCGCTCCAACGGTGCCTGATGAACCACTGTCGGCCTTCTTTCCCTTTTCACCCCATTGCGCGCAATGGCACTCATCTGCATTTCGTACTGAACTACCTTGCACTCAATTACACCTTACGCGCGGGTAATATGACCTGGTGGTATCTTCGGGCATAGATTGAAGTATGGCTTCCAAGTTCACCGCCGCCGGTGCCCCCGCAACCCCCAAGACGCAGCTGGATCCGCGGCCCGGACCGCTGGTTGACCCGGCTGCGGACCTCAGCCCGGAGGAGGTGGAACGCTACTCGCGCCACCTGATCATTCCGGAGATCGGTGCGATCGGCCAGCGACGCCTCAAGAACGCGAAAGTCCTGGTGATCGGTGCCGGTGGCCTCGGCTCCCCGGCCTTGCTCTATCTCGCCGCCGCCGGGATCGGCACCCTCGGCATCGTCGATGACGACGACGTCGACCTCAGCAACCTCCAACGCCAGATCATCCATGGTGTCGCGGATGTGGGCCGGCCAAAAATCGAGTCCGCCCGCGATGCCATAGCGGCGTTGAACCCGCTCGTGGACGTCCGGCGCCACAACGTCCGCCTCGACGCGTCCAACGCACTGGAACTCTTTGCCGGCTACGACCTGATCCTGGACGGCGCCGACAACTTCGCCACCCGGTACCTCGTCAACGACGCCGCCGCCATCCTCGGCAAGCCCTACATCTGGGGATCGATTTTCCGTTTCGACGGCCAGGTCAGCGTCTTTTGGGAACAGTTCGGGCCCACCTACCGGGACCTCTACCCGGAGGCGCCGCCGCCCGGATCCGTGCCGTCCTGCGGCGAAGGCGGCGTATTCGGCATGCTGTGCGCCGCCGTCGGAGCGCTGATGGTGACCGAGGCCGTCAAACTGATCACCGGCGTCGGCCGCTCCCTGCTGGGCCGGCTGGCGCTCTATGACGCGCTGGGCGGCACCTGGCGCGAGATCAAGGTGACCCGGGACCCGGCGGCGGCGCGGATCACCGAACTCACCGATTACGAGGCCTTCTGCGGGATCACCCCAACGGCGGATGCCGGTACCGAGCACACCGTGACGGCGACCCAGCTCGCCACCATGCTGGCCTCCCGCAAGGCCGGCCTCAAGGACTTCCGCCTCGTGGACGTGCGCGAGCAGGGAGAATACGAAATCGTCCGCATTGAGGGGTCGGAGCTGATCCCGCAAGGCCGCATCCTTGCCGGCGAGGCGTGGCAGGAACTGCCCCAGGAAGCCGAAATTGTCTTCCACTGCAAGGCCGGAACACGATCCGCCGCCGTCCTGTCCGCAGCCCGCGCCGCCGGGTACGAGCGCGTCAGCCACCTCGAGGGCGGCATTCTCGCCTGGGTAAGGGACGTGGAACCCGGGAAACCGGTGTACTGAGCCGTGGCTGGCCATTGGCGGCCAGGTCGCGGCACCCGAATGAACGCTCCGTTGAGCGGCGCCCTTAACCGAAAGGCTTGGTCGTGAGCGAGGAAAATGTCATGAGCGAGGAAAATACAGTGACGCCCCAGCGGAAGATCGGCTCCGGGTTCGGCCGGGATTCGACGGCGGCCGACGTCATTGCCGGCATCGACCTGACCGGGAAGACCGCCATTGTCACGGGCGGGTACTCGGGGCTGGGCCTGGAGACCGTGCGGGCGCTGGCCTCCGCCGGCGCCGCCGTCGTGGTGCCGGCCCGGCGGCCGGAGCATGCCCGCGACGTCCTCGCCGCGGCCGGTCTGACGCCGGCAACCACTGGCGGCGTCAGCGTCGCCGAGCTGGACCTCGCGGACCTGGCCAGTGTGAAGGAGTTCGCCGCCGGCTTCCTGGCCGGCCTGGCGCCCGGCTCGGCGCCCGGCTCGGCGTCTGGCGCAGGCCGCAGCCTGGAGATCCTCATCAACAACGCAGCCATCATGGCGAGTCCGGAGCGCAGGGTGGGACCCGGCTGGGAATCACAGTTCGCCACGAACCACCTGGGCCATTTTGCCTTGACCAACCTGCTGTGGCCGGCGCTTGCCGCGGCGCAGGGGGCCCGCGTGGTCGCGCTGTCCTCGACCGGCCACAAGCTCTCGGCCATTCGCTTCGATGACATCAATTTCGACGCCGGCTACGACAAGTGGCGTGCCTACGGCCAGGCCAAGACGGCGAACGCGCTCTTCGCCGTCCAGCTCGACGCCCTGGGCCGGAACTTTGGCGTGCGCGCCTTCGCAGTACATCCCGGCGGGATCATGACGGAGCTGCAGCGGCACCTGCCGCGGGAGGAGATGATCGCCGCGGGATGGATGGACGAACACGGCAAGCTCGACCCGCGCTTCAAGACACCCGCGCAGGGCGCGGCCACCTCGGTCTGGGCCGCGACGGCGCCGGCGCTCGAAGGAATGGGCGGCGTCTACTGCGAGGACTGTGACATCGCCGAAGCCACGGTGCCCGGATCGCCCGAGGCCAGGGTCAGGGGAGTGGATGCCCACGCGGTGGACCGGGAGGCTGCCACACGGCTGTGGCAGGTGTCGGCCGAAATGACCGGAATCAACGCTTTCCCCGGATAATCCCCGGATTATCCAGGGATAAGCCGCGGTGCGGGAACGCGCGGAGTAGCTACGCGGTTTCGCGGATGTCGCCGGCAGCGGGGCCGAGGTCCCCGGGGTTATGGACACCGGGGTTATGGACAACAGCGTTGTGGTCCACGGGGCACGCGGCCGCGGACCCGGCGGCACCTGGAACCGTTGCGCCGGCGGTGGGCTCCACCGCGATGCCGTACAGCGCCTCAAGACCGGCAATGTAGGCGTCCTGCTGTCCGTTGGAGGCCAGTTCGCGGGCCCGGACGGTGGGGACGTGCAGCAGCTGTTTCACCATGCGGCGCAGGGCAAATTCGACTTCTTCGGCGGCGGCCGTGCAGCCGTGCCGGGCCCGGACCTTTTCCATTTCCGCGTCCAGGACGTTCATCGTGTGGCGGCGCAAGGCGACGATCGCCGAGTCGACGCTCCTGGCCTCGCGCTCCTGCTCAAAGGCGCTGGCCGCCCCGGCCACGATGCTGCTGGCCTGTTCGAGCGACTCGGCCTGTTCCTGCGGTGCGGCCAGCCGGACCGATTCCAGCGTAAGCAGTTCGACGCCGTCGAGGTCGCCGACAGCGGGGTCGAAGTCATGGGTCAGGGCGAGGTCGATCGCGATCAGCGGCTGGGGCGAGTTCGCCCGGATCCGGGCGATTTCGTCCGCCTCGACCCGGCTGTCGGAGCCGCTGCAGCCGATCATGACGTCGGCCGCGGCAACTGCGCCCGGAAGCGTGTCCTCGTCCAGTGCCGTGCCGCCCCGGGTGGCGACGAAGCCGGCGGCGCGGCCGGAGGAGGAATAGACAGAGACGTCGGTGCAGCCGCGTTCGCGCAGCAGGGACATGGTGGCACCGGCGTAAGCGCCCGTCCCGAAGACGACGGCTTTCTTGGCGGACCAGTCCGGGTTTTCCGACAGGTCAGTGGCGAGGTCCAGGGCCACGGAGACGATGGAGAGCCCGCGCGAACCCAACGCCGTCTGGGCGCCGACGTCCTTGGCAGTTTTGGACGCGGCCTGGAACAGCCGGACCAGGCCGGAGCTGGCGGTGCCCTCGTGCTGGGCCGTGATCAAGGCGCGGCGGACCTGCCCGGCAATTTCCCGTTCGCCCACCACTGCGGAGTCCAGCCCGGAGCTGACGGAGAAGAGGTGCTGGCTGACCTCGGCGCCAGTGCGGGTGCTGAAAGCGCGGGAGACGAGCTGATCGTTGAGTCCGCTGGCGCCGCTGATGTGGGCGATGAGGGCCGCCCGGGCCGCGGCGACGGCGTCCGGATGGGGGGCTTCACCATAGATTTCAAGACGGTTGCAGGTGGCAAGGACAACGGCACCCGCCACGGCCGGCGATCCGGCGAGGGCGGATGTGGCGATCCCTGAAGCGCCGGTGCTCAACTGAGCAACGGTTTCGAGGTCGATGTCGGCGTGTGTAGCCACCAATGAAAAAAGAACCACAGCATCACCATCATAGCTTTTTCGTGCCCTCGTAGAACAACTGTCCGGGCGTGGGCTCAGGCACCCTGGCCTGTGATTCCCGCCACGGCGCGGCACTCATGGCCAGTGTCAGGGCCGGCGTGACAGGCTGTCGTTATCTTTTGGGCACAAATTTGGGCACAATCGAAGTCATGACTCCAAGCGCTGCGGCCCGTGCCGGCACGACCACATTCAGTACGTCCGACAACGGCGCAGCCGGCAATGCCGCCAATGATGGCCCCACCGCGGGCGCCGCCGCCCGCGGCCTCGATGCCGGGCACCCGCTGATGGACGGCCGCACCGCGGATTCGCCGCTGATCACCGCCTACCGCGGCGGCAAGCCCTCCCGCCGTCCGGTCTGGTTCATGCGCCAGGCCGGCCGATCACTCCCCGAGTACCTCAAGGTACGTGAGGGCGTCGCGATGCTGGACTCCTGCCTGCGCCCCGAGCTGGCTTCCGAGATCACCCTGCAGCCGGTCCGCCGCCACGACGTCGATGCCGCCATCTTTTTCTCGGACATCGTCATCCCGCTCAAGCTGGCCGGCGTCGGCGTGGACATCGTGCCCGGCGTCGGACCCGTCCTGGACAAGCCGGTCCGCACGGCAGCGGACGTTGCCGCCCTGCCGCAGCTGACCTGGGAGGCCCTGGAGCCCATCCGCGAGGCCGTCCGGCTGACGGTGGCCGAGCTCGGCAGCACCCCGCTGATCGGCTTCGCCGGTGCGCCGTTTACCCTTGCCGCGTACATGGTGGAAGGCAAGCCTTCCCGCGACCACCTCGGCCCGCGCACCATGATGCACGCCGACCCCGAGACCTGGACTGCCCTGGCCAACTGGGCCGCCGATGCCTCGGGGATGTTCCTCCGCGCGCAGCTGGAGGCCGGCGCCTCCGCCGGCCAGCTCTTCGACTCCTGGGCCGGTTCGCTGGGACTGGCCGACTACCAGCGCTTCGTTGCGCCGGCGTCGTCCCGTGCCCTGGACCATGTCCGGCACCTCGGCGCACCGCTGATCCACTTCGGCACCGGCACGTCGGAACTGCTCGTCGCGATGCGCGACGTCGGCGTCGACGTCGTGGGGGTCGACTACCGGCTGCCGCTGGACGAGGCCAACCGCCGCCTCGGCGGCACCGTTCCGCTGCAGGGCAACATCGACCCGGCACTGCTTTCGGCGCCGTGGGAAGTCCTCGAAGCCCACGTCCGCGAGGTGATCGCGGCCGGCTCCGCTGCGCCAGGGCACGTCGTGAACCTCGGCCACGGGGTGCCGCCGGAGACGGATCCTGAGGTGCTCACGCGCGTGGTCGAACTCATCCACTCCATCGCTCCGGAGTAGCGGCGTGGACGCAGGCGCCGCCGGGACTCCCGGGGAAGGCACCGCCGTCGTGATCGGGGGCGGGATCTCCGGGCTGCTTGCGGCACGGGAATTCGCCCGGGCCGGGGTCCGCACCACCGTCCTGGAGGCCGGCAAGGACTGGGGCGGTTGCGTCGGCAGCCATGCCGTGGCCGGACTGACCCTGGACAGCGGCGCGGAGTCTTTCGCCACCCGCACCGCCGCCGTAGCCGATCTCGCCGCGGAGCTTGGGCTGGCCGGCGAGATCGTCGCGCCGAACCCCGGCGGGGCCTGGGTCCAGTTGCCTGACGGTCCCCGGGAACTGCCCAAGACCGGTGTGCTGGGCATCCCGGCGAGCCCGTGGGACCCGGAAGTCCGCCGGTCGCTGGGCTTGCTGGGTTCCCTCCGCGCCTCCGTCGACGCCGTGCTGCCGGCCTCGCTGGGCACCGCTGCCGGGGCCACGAGCGTGTCAGCCCTGGTCCGCCGGCGGATGGGCAGGCGGGTCCTGGACCGGCTCGTGGCACCCGTGGTCGGCGGCGTCCACTCGGCCGATCCCTCAGCGCTCGACGTCGACATGGTGGCCCCCGGTCTGCGGGCCGGCATCCGTCAGCACGGTTCCCTCGCCGCCGCCGTCGCGGCCCAGCGCAGGGGAGCGGCGACCGCCATGGCCGGACCGTCAGGGGCGGCGAAGCCCCAGGCCGCCGGGCTCCAGAAGGCCGGCTCCGCCGTCGCCGGGCTGCGCGGCGGCATGCACACGCTCGTCGCCGCCCTGCTGGCCGATCTGCGTCAGCGCGGCGTCACCCTGCTGCCCCGTACCCCGGCCCGGTCAGTGCGGCGCACAGCCGACGGCTGGCGCGTGGCCACAGACCAGACCACATTCGACGCCGGGCTCCTCGTGGTTGCGGTCGAAGGTCCCGCCGCCGTCGGGCTGCTTGAGGAGTCCCTGCCGGAACTTGCCGGCCACCGCCCCGATGCCGGACCCGACGTCAGCCTTGTCACGCTCGTGGTGGACCTGCCGGCCCTTGACGTGGCGCCACGCGGCACCGGCGTGCTTGTTGCGCCGCAGAGCCCGGGCGTGCAGGCCAAGGCGCTGACGCACGCCACCGCCAAATGGGCCTGGCTGGCGGAGCTGGCAGGCCCGGGAAGGCATGTGCTCCGGCTCTCCTACGGACGGAGCGCAGCTCCCAGGGCTGTTACTCCCCGGGCAATGCCCGAGTCCCGCGGCGGCGGACTGGCCACAGCGCCGCGCTCCGACGATGAACTTTTCCGCGCAGCGCTGGCTGATGCCTCGGCTCTGCTGGCCGTGCCCGTCGGCGCCGGGGACGTGGCCGATTGGGACGTGGTCCGCTGGGCTGGTGCGCTGCCGTTTGCGTCGCTGGGCCACAGGCAGCGCGTCGCGGCCGTCCGGAGCATCTGTGCCGCGGACGGCACGCTTGCCGTGGTGGGCGGCTGGCTGTCCGGCAATGGCCTGGCCGCGATCGTCGCCGACACCCCGCAGCAGGTCCGCAGGCTGTTGCCCTGAAGGCTGTTGCCCTGAAGGCTGTTGCCCTGAACGCGGCTTGCGCTGACCGCCGCTGAGTTCAGTTGGTTGCACTGAATTTGGCTGCCCACAACGCGGCTCCCCGAGTCCCAAACGCCCCTTCAGTCACAGGAATCCCAGCGGCTCCAAAGGCACCCTGAACCCCTCCGGTCCCGGTGGTTTCGTGCCGGAAATTCGCGGTTTTTGCAAGTTTTTCCTGCCGATCGATTCCGGCTAGGCTCGATGACCATGTTTACTTTCAGGTCCAAGGTGTCAACAACGAAGACCGGGAGCCATCGGGGCCTTCGAAGCGGTGCGGCGGCGGTCGCGCTCGGGGCCGCACTGGCTGCCACCGTCGGGGCTCCTGCCTCACAGGCGGCCACCGGGTTGTCCGCGGCGGCGTCCACCGCACCGTCCGCGCAGGGTTCACTGACCCTTGGCCTCGACGACGTGCTGGACAGCCTGCTCGGCTCCTCAAAGACTCCGAGCCCCTCGCCGTCCGCCGACCCGGGCGAGGCCACCCCGTCGCCGGGCAGCAGCCCGGAACCCAGCGACCCCGAGCCCAGCGACCCGGAACCCAGCGACCCGGAACCCAGCGACCCCGAGCCCAGCAATCCCGAACCCACGGCCCCGCACACCAGCACCCCGCCGCCGTCGGGCACGCCGTCCGCGAAAGTTGCACCGCCCACCGGACCGCAGGACCCCGGCGCGCCGCCCGCGGCCCCGGCTCCGGGAGTTCCCGCCGGGACCGCTCCCACCGAACAGGCCCCCGGCCAGCCGGCACCGGGCAGCGCGGGCGCCGACCCGGCGGCTGAACCCCAGTCCGGCACCGCGGTGCCGGCCGCGGGCAGCGGTACCGGCACGCAGCCGACGGCCTCGACGCCGGCCAGGCCGCATCCGTCCCCAACCGGTTCAAACACAACCGGCTGGACCCAGACCCAGACCCAGGCCCCGGCCAGGGGCCACTCCGGCAACACCTCCCTCGAGGCAACCTCGACGTTGGAACCGGCCGGGCCGTCCCCGCTGGTCGGCTGGGGCATCTCTCTGGTAGCGCTCTCGCTCGGCGCCGGCGTCGCGGTCCTTCGAATGCGCCGGAGCTGACAGGACCCTTCCCCGCGGACCCGCCTCCCGCATGTGAAATAAAGCACTTCTACGCGTTGTAGAAGTGCTTTTTTTCGACTTAGCTGGGGAGAGGAGGCAGACTGGTATGCATGAGCCACACTTCTGCCGAATCTGTCACTAAAACCGGAATGTCAGCCCCCGGAGAATCAGTCGCCGGGGCATCGGCGCCGGAGGATTCAACTGAGCAGTTCTTCACCCTTTGGACCGTTTTCAAGCGGTCAGCGGACATCCTGCGCGGCGCCGATGCCGCTGAGGACTTCGAGGCCTTGATGAAAAGCCTCGCCGACGCCGGGGTTGTCCACCGCGGCAGCTACGACGTCTCGGCGATGCGGGCCGACGCGGACATCATGGTCTGGCTGCACGGTCCCCGGCCGGAAGCGCTGCAGCGGGCAGTGCGGGACATCCGGCGCAGCAAGTTGTTCGCCGGCACCGAGATCGTCTGGTCCGCCATGGGCGTGCACCGCGAGGCCGAGTTCGCCAAGAACCACACCCCGGCGTTCTCCCGCGGTGTGGAACCGGCAGAGTGGCTCTGCGTCTACCCCTTCGTCCGCTCCTATGAGTGGTACCTCCTCCCGGACGCCGAGCGCGGTGCCATGCTCCGCGACCACGGCATGCTGGGCCGCGACTTCCCCCAGGTCATCTCCAACACCGTCTCCTCCTTCGCCCTGGGCGACTGGGAATGGATCCTCGGACTGGAAGCCCCCGAGCTCGTGGACCTCGTGGACCTGATGCGCCACCTCCGGGCCACCGAAGCCCGGCACCACGTCCGCGAGGAAATCCCGTTCTACACCGGCCGCCGCGTCACCGCCGCCGAGATTGCCGAGGTCCTGGCATGAGCCCGCTGGATCCCCAGGAATCCGCCGCCTCAGTAACGGCCGTGAACGCCGTCACCGAGGCCGGCCGGATGGCCCCCAAGGAGTACGACGCCGTGCTCCTCGCCTCGTTCGGCGGCCCCGAAGGCCAGGAGGACGTCCTCCCGTTCCTCCGCAACGTCACCCGCGGCCGCGGTATCCCCGACGAACGGCTCGAAGAGGTCTCGCACCACTACCGCGCCAACGGCGGCATCAGCCCCATCAACGGACAGAACCGTCAGCTCAAGGCCGGCCTGGAGGCCGAACTTGCCGCCCGCGGCATCGCGCTGCCGGTGTTCTGGGGCAACCGCAACTGGGACCCGTACATCCCGCAGACCCTGCAGGAGATCTACGACGCCGGCCACCGCAAGGTCCTCATGCTCACCACGAGCGCCTACTCCTGCTACTCCAGCTGCCGCCAGTACCGCGAGGACATCGGCATGGCGCTGACCGAAACCGGACTCGACGGCAAGCTTGAGGTCGACAAGGTGCGCCAGTACTTCGACCACCCCGGCTTCGTGGAGCCTTTCATCGAGGGGACCGCCGCCGGACTCGCCGACGTCCGCGCCCAGCTGGCCGCGGCCGGCACCCCGGACGCCCCCGTGCACATCCTGTTCGCGACGCACTCCATCCCGACCCGCGACGCCGAGGCCGCCGGCCGGTCCGAGGGCGAGCCGCGCACTTTTGAGGAAGACTCCGCGTACGCCGCGCAGCACCTGGCCTCCGGCACTGAGATCATCCGCCGGGTGGAAGATGAGACGGGCCTGACCGCACCCTGGTCCCTCGTCTACCAGTCCCGCTCCGGCGCCCCGCATGTGCCGTGGCTCGAACCGGACATCAACGACGCCATCGAGGAGCTCGCGGGCCAGGGCGTCAAGGGCATCGTGATTGTGCCGCTGGGCTTTGTCAGCGACCACATGGAAGTGGTCTGGGACCTGGACACGGAGGCGCTTGAGACCTGCGCCCGGCTGGAGCTGGCCGCAACCCGCGTCCCCACGCCCGGAACGCACCGCAAGTTTGTCGCCGGGCTCGTGGACCTCATCTGCGAGCGGACCGTCGCGAACAACATCGCCGACCGGCCGCACCTGACCAAGCTCGGCCCCTGGTACGACGTCTGCCGTCCCGGCTGCTGCGCGAACTTCCGCGGCGAAAAGCCCACCATCGCCGGAGCCGACACGACCGTAGGGACCGGACACGATCCCTACCCGGCCGCAGCGGTGGCTTCGCGCACGGCGGCGGGCACGGCTGATACGGCGGCAGGCCGGGGGACCGCATGAGCGTCCGGATCGGCACCCGCGCCAGCAAGCTCGCCCTGACCCAGACCCAACAGACCGCGGACCAGCTGGCCGCCGTCGGCGGGTTCCCCGTCGAGCTCGTCCACGTCCGGACCGACGGCGATGTCCTCAAAGGCTCGCTGTCCCAGATGGGCGGCACCGGCGTCTTCGTCGCGGCGCTCCGCGACGCCCTGCTGCAGGACTCCTGCGATATCGCCGTGCATTCGATGAAGGACCTCCCGACCGGTCCGGCCCTCGGCCTGAGCCTGGCGGCCACACCCAAACGCGTCGACGTCCGGGACGTGCTGTGCGCCCGCGACGGGCTCAAACTTGCCGACCTGCCGAGCGGCGCGAGCGTCGGCACCGGCTCGCCGCGCCGCGCGGCGCAGCTCCGCGCCGTGCGTCCGGACCTGGACATCCGTGACATCCGCGGCAACGTGGACACCCGGCTGGGGCGCGTCCCCGGCCTGTCGGGCAACACGAACGACGCTGTCGTTGACGGCAAGTCGAACGACCTCGACGCCGTCGTCCTCGCCGCCGCCGGACTGCACCGGATCGGCCGGCTCGACGCTGTCAGCGAGTACCTCGAAACGGACATCATGCTGCCAGCCGCCGGGCAGGGTGCCCTGGCGATCGAATGCCGCACCGCCGACGCGCCTCGCAGGGCCGGGTCCACGGAAGGCTCCCAGGGCGTCCTGGCGCAGGCCCTCGCGGCCCTCGATGATCCGGACACCCGGCTCGCGGTCACGGCCGAACGCGCTTTGCTGGCCCGCCTGGAGGCCGGATGCGCCGCCCCCGTGGGCGCCTACGCCTACCGCAAGGGGAGCATGCTCCACCTCGAAGCGGTGGTCTGCGCGGTCGACGGCACGGCAACCGTCCGCGACAAGAAGGCCACCGACGGTCTCACCGAGGTCGGGGCAACGCTGCTCGGGATCGAGCTGGCGGAAGTCTTGCTGGCCCGCGGCGCCGCCGACATCGCGGACCTGGCAGCTTCCTGAACCGCGGATTCCACACTTCATGGGACGGCACAGCGACCGCAACAACACGGGCGGGCCAGCCGGCATGAGCGTGCCGGAGGGCGCCCGCGTGCTGGTTGCCCGCAGCCCGGACCGCGCGGGGGAGCTCGTCACGGCCCTCCGCCGTGTCGGTGCCGAGCCGTTGCTGCTGCCGCTGATCGACTTCGAGCAGGCCAGCGACCAGCACTCCCTCGACGTCGCCTTCGACGCCCTCGGTGCCGGGGCCTACACGTGGCTCGTGGTCAGCAGCGTGACCACCGTCCAGGCACTTGAAGCGAAAGCCGCGGAACGCGGTGCCTCCCTCAGCAGCTGGTTGCCCGGCAGCATCCTCGTGGCCACGATCGGCCCGGCGACCCGCCGTGTGCTGGAATCCCGGGGCATCAGCGTCGACCTCGCACCCACGGGCCAGCAATCCGGCACGGGCCTGCTCGACATCTGGCCCGCGAACCAGGGCAGCGTGCTCCTGCCCCAGGCGGACATTGCGGACCCCCGGCTGCGCAAGGGCCTCGAGGCCCGCGGTGCCGCCGTCCAGGCCGTCACCGCGTACAACACCGTCGACTATCCGGCCGATCCGCGCCGGGCCCTGCCCGCCTCCCCGCCGGCCCCACCGCAGGCGGCCTTGACGCAAGGAAGCAGTCCAGCCGGGCAGGACGCTCCGCCGCCCGCCGTGCTCACCGCGGCCGAGGCCAAAGCCGAAATCGGTGCCGGCCGGCTGCACGCCGTCGTCGCCGCCTCGCCCAGCGCCGCCCGCCGCATCCACGCGGACCTCGCCCCGCTGGGCAACTGCCGTTTCGTCGCCATCGGACGCTCGACGGCGGCCGAGGCGGCTTCCCTCGGACTCACCGTCGACGCCGTCGCCGAAGAGCCGACGGCGTCCGGGCTGGTTGCCGCCGTCGTCCGGTCCCTTGACCACCAGCAGCCACCAACGCATCCGTCAGTCGCAGAGCCCTCAGCAAAGGACACCATATGAGCTTCCCGACCCACCGCCCCCGCCGGCTCCGCACCACCCCGGCCATGCGCCGGCTGACGGCCGAACACCGGCTCTCAGCCTCGGAGCTCATCCTGCCGGCCTTCATCCGCGAAGGCCTGACCGAGCCCAACCCGATCGCCTCGATGCCCGGCGTGCAGCAGCACACCACCGATTCGCTCAGGCGTGCCGCGGCCGAGGCGGTGCAGCTGGGTGTCGGCGGCATCATGCTGTTCGGCGTCCCCGCCGTCCGGGACGCGCGCGGGACGGCGTCGCTGGACCCCGACGGCGTGCTGAACAAAGCCATCCGGGACGTCCGCGCCGAGGTCGGCGACGAACTCGTGGTCATGAGCGACGTGTGCCTCGACGAATTCACCGACCACGGCCACTGTGGCGTCCTGGACGCCAACGGCTACGTCGACAACGATGCCACCCTGGAAATCTACGGCCGGATGGCGGTTGCCCAGGCCGACGCCGGCGCCCACGTCCTGGGCCCCTCCGGCATGATGGACGGCCAGGTCGCCGTGATCCGGCAGGCCCTGGAGGACGCCGGGCACGCCAACACCGCGATCGTGGCCTATGCCGCGAAATACGCCTCCGCGTTCTACGGCCCGTTCCGCGAGGCCGTCGACTCGCAGCTGACCGGCGACCGCCGCACCTACCAGATGGACGCCGCCAACCGTCGGGAGGCCATCCTCGAGGTCGACCTGGACCTGGCCGAAGGCGCCGACATGGTCATGGTGAAGCCGGCCATGAGCTACCTGGACATCCTCGCCGACGTCGCCGCCATGAGCCCGGTCCCCGTGGCCGCCTACCAGATTTCCGGCGAGTACTCGATGATCGAGGCTGCCGCCGCGAACGGCTGGATCGACCGCCGGGCCGCCATCACCGAGTCCGTCCTGGGCATCAAACGCGCCGGCGCCAACATGGTGCTGACCTACTGGGCGAGCGAGCTCGCCGGCTGGCTGAAGGAATCCCGATGAACACGGCACCCGAAACCCCGAACGCCCCGCTCGATTCCACACCCACGGCGCCGGTGGGACCCCACCGCATCCTCCTGGGCCTGAACACCTTCGGCGACGTCGGGGTCTTCCCGGACGGCCATCCCGTCCCGCACGCCCAGGTGCTTCGCCAGCTCCTGGAACAGGCTGAACTCGCGGACCAGATCGGACTGCACGCCTTCGCGGTGGGGGAGCACCACCGCCGCGACTTCGCGGTCTCCGCCCCGGAGGTCTTCCTGGCCGCGGCGGCCGCCCGCACGAAGAACATCCGGCTCGGCTCGGCCGTGACCGTGCTCAGCTCCGATGACCCGATCCGCGTGTTCCAGCGCTTCGCCACCGTGGACGCCATCTCCGGCGGCCGGGCAGAGGTCATGCTGGGCCGGGGGTCCTTCATCGAGTCCTTCCCGCTGTTCGGCCTGGACCTCGCGGACTACGAGGTCCTTTTCGAGGAAAAGCTCGAGCTCTTCGACAAGGTCCGGGCGCAGAAACCGGTCCACTGGGAAGGACGTACCCGGCCGGCCATCAGCGGCCTGAGCGTCTATCCGCCGCTGGAACACCACCTTCTGCCGACCTGGATCGGCGTCGGCGGCACCCCCGAGTCGGTCCTGCGATGCGCCGAGTACGGCTACCCGATCATCTTCGCGATCATCGGCGGCCAGCCGCGGTCCTTCGCGCCCCTGGCCAACCTCTACCGGGAGGCCATGGCCAAGTACGGGCACACGATGCAGCAGATGGCCACGCATTCGCCCGGCCACGTTGCCGCCACGGATGAGGAAGCCCGGGAGGAGTTCTTCCCGCACTGGCTCGATCAGCGCAACAGGATCGGGGCCGAACGCGGCTGGGGCCCGGCCAGCCGGGGCGAGTTCGACGCGATGTGCACGCCCGAGGGTGCCCTCTATGTCGGGTCGCCGGAAACCGTGGCCGCGAAGATCGCCCTGCTCAAAAAGAACCTTGGCGTGGACCGCTTTGATCTCAAGTACAGCAACGGCACCCTGCCGCACCCGGCCATGATGCGCTCCATTGAACTGTTCGGCACCGAAGTGGCGCCCCGCGTGGCCGCGCTGCTTAACGCCAACTGAGCTGGCCGCGCACTGACCTGGCCGCGAACTGAAAGAATAGGAACCATGACTTCCAGCATGCCTCGCAACGAGGAACTCTTTGACCGAGCCCGCCAGCTGATGCCGGGCGGCGTGAACTCACCCGTGCGCGCCTTCGGCTCCGTGGGCGGGACGCCGCGGTTCATGGTGTCCGCCAAGGGTGCCTACCTGACCGACGCCGACGGTGCCGACTACGTCGACCTCGTCTGCTCCTGGGGCCCGGCGCTGCTGGGGCACGCCCACCCGGAGGTCCTGGCAGCCGTGCACGCCGCCGTCGACCGCGGGCTCTCCTTCGGAGCTTCCACGCCGGACGAGGCCAACCTCGCCGCCATCATCAAGGAGCGCGTCCCGGCCGCCGAACGCGTCCGGATGGTCTCCACCGGCACCGAGGCCACCATGACCGCCGTCCGGCTGGCCCGCGGCTTCACCGGCCGGAACCTGATCATCAAGTTCGCCGGCTGCTACCACGGCCACCTCGACGGCCTCCTCGCCGCCGCAGGCTCCGGCCTGGCGACCCTCGCGCTGCCCGGCTCGGCCGGGGTCACGGCCGCGACCGCCGCGGAGACCCTCGTGCTGCCTTACAACGACCTCGGCGCCGTCGAGGCCGCCTTCGCCAAGCACGGTGACAGCATTGCCGCCGTCATCACCGAAGCCGCTCCCGCCAACATGGGCGTGGTCACCCCCGGCGACGGCTTCAACGCCGGCCTCTCCCGGATCACCCGCGAGCACGGCGCCCTGCTGATCCTCGACGAGGTCCTGACCGGCTTCCGGACCGGCTACTCCGGCTACTGGGGCCTCACCGGAGGCGCCGCCGACGCCGCCGAGCCGTGGACCCCGGACCTGCTGACGTTCGGGAAGGTGATTGGCGGCGGCATGCCGACGGCGGCCCTCGCCGGGCGCGCGGAGGTCATGGACTACCTGGCGCCCCTGGGCCCCGTCTACCAGGCCGGCACGCTGAGCGGTAACCCGGTGGCCATGGCCGCCGGGGTCGCAACCCTCACATACGCCACCCCCGAGGTCTATTCGTTCGTGGATGCCCGCTCGCTGGAACTCTCCGCGGCGCTGTCCTCCGCACTCGATGCAGCCGGCGTGGACCACTCCATCCAGCGCGCAGGAAACCTGTTCTCCGTGGCCTTCGGCACGGGCGCCCGGGGTGTCCACAACTACGACGACGCCCAGGGCCAGGAAGTGTTCCGCTACGCCCCGTTCTTCCACTCCATGCTGGACTCCGGCGTCTACCTGCCGCCGTCAGTCTTCGAGGCCTGGTTCCTCTCCGCCGCGCACGACGATGCCGCGATGAACCGGATCTTCGACGCCCTCCCGGCCGCGGCGAAGGCGGCGGCCGGCGCCAAGCCGTAGCCTGCAGCTCTTAACGAGTTAATGACTGATAGCACCCGCTGTTGCGGGTGCCATCAGTCATTAAAGCTGCCTTGGCGCTGGCGAACTACAGAACGTCCGCGAGGAACCCCTGCAGTCGCTCGGTCCGCGGGCTGGTAAAGATTTGTTCCGGCGGACCGGACTCGACGACGACGCCGGCGTCCATGAACGTCACGGTGTCCGAGACATTGCGGGAGAAGCCCATCTCGTGGGTCACCACCACCATGGTCATGCCGCCCTTGGCGAGGTCGGCCATCAGCGCCAGCACACCCTTGACGAGCTCGGGGTCGAGGGCGGAGGTGGCCTCATCGAAGAACATCACCTCCGGCTTCATGGCCAGGGCGCGGGCAATGGCGACGCGCTGCTGCTGGCCGCCGGAAAGGTTGGCAGGACGTGCGTCGGCCTTGTGCTTGAGCCCCACCAGGTCGAGCTGCTCGAGCGCCTCGGCCCGGGCCTGCTCGGCCGGCAGCTTGCGCAGCTTCCGCAGCGCCAGCGAGACGTTGTCCACCACGGTCTTGTGCGGGAACAGGTTGAACTGCTGGAACACCATGCCGATCCGCTGGCGCAGCTCGTCCGGGTTGTCCTTCAGGACCGAGCGGCCATCGAGCAGGATGTCGCCCTGGTCCGGTTCGATCAGGCGGTTCATGACACGCAGGAGCGTGGACTTCCCTGAGCCGGAGGGCCCGATCACCGAGGCCGTGGTGCCCGTGGGGACGTCCAGGTCGATGCCGCGGAGGACATGGTTAGTGCCGAAGGACAAGTGCAGGTTCTTGCCGGTCAGCGAGCCGGAGGCGAATTCGCTCAAGGCTGTGCTCCCTTCCCGATCAGGGCGGCGGCGTCGTCCGGCTGCTGTTTCTCCGGACGGCCGGTGCGCAGGCGGTTGTCGATGTAGTTGACCAAGTGGGTGAGCGGAACGGTCAGGATAAGGTACATGAACGCCGCGGCCATCAGGGGCGACAGGTTGCCCGTGTTGGCGGCGGCGTCGTTACCGATCCGGAAGATCTCGCGCTGGCTGGCGAGCAGGCCGAGCAGATAGATCAGGGAGGAGTCCTTGATCAGCGTGATGAACTGGTTGACCAGCGCCGGCAGCACGCGCCGGATGCCCTGCGGAATCACCACCAGGCGCATGGATGAGTTATAGCTGAATCCCAGGGCACGGGAGGCTTCCAGCTGGCCCTTTTCCACGCTCTGGATGCCTGAGCGGAAGATTTCGCCGATGTAGGCCGACGCCATGAGCGTCAGGGCGAAGATGGCGAGCGGGAACGGGTTCGTGGATCCGGTCAGTTCCCGGACGACGGGCCCGAGCCCGATGCCGATCAGCAGGATGACCACAATCGCGGGGACCCCGCGGAACACATCCGTATAGATCCGCGACAGCCACCGGAGCGGCGTGCTGCGGGACGTGCCCATGACGGCCAGGACCATGCCCAGGATGCACCCGAGCACTCCCGAGGCGATCGCCAGGATCAGGGTGTTGCGCAGGCCGACCGTAAGCATTTGCGGCAGGACGGCTGCTATCGCCTCCCAGTCGAAGAAGCTGCCTATGAGTTGATCGAGTGCATCCATGGACTAGGACTTCGGAACAGTGACGGCCTTGGAACCCGGGGACCACGTGGCCGGGGTCTCGCGGTCCGGGTACCATTCCTTGGTCAGCTTGGACCAGGTGCCGTCGGCGATTACGGCGTCGAGGCCGGAGTTCAGCGCGTCAATGAGCGGCTGGTTTTCCTTGTTCACGGCGTATGCAGTGAAGTTCTGGGTGTTTACCACCGACTCGGCGATGACAGTGCCGTCGCCTTCCTTGACCTGGCCGGTGGCCTGCTGGGACGGAGCGACCCAGGCGTCGACCTGGCCGTTCTTCACGTTGGCGTAGGCGGTGTTGTAGTCCTCGAAGCGGACCGGCTCGATCTGGAGGGTGTTGGTGACGTAGTCATCCTGCACCGTGCCCTGGACCACGGCGATGCGGGTGTCCTTGGTCAGGTCCTTGAATCCCTTGATGTTGGAGTCCTTCTTGGCGACCACGGCCATGTAGCCAAAGTCGTAACCGTTGGTGAAGCCAACGGTCTTGCGGCGGGCGTCAGTGGTGGAGATTGAGGAGGACCCGAGGTCGAACTGCTTGTTCTGGACCTGGGCGAGCAGCGAGGCGAAGCCGGTGGCCTTGAACTCCACCTTGAGGCCCAGCTTGTCCGCAATGGCGCGCAGGAGCTCGTTGTCGTAGCCGGTGAATTTGCCCGACTGGTCGATGTAGATGTTCGGCGGCGCGTCCGAAAGGGTTCCCACTGTCAGGGTTCCATCGGTGATCAGGCCGAGCTTGGACTTGTCGATCTGGTCCAGGGGAGTGACGTCCTTGGTGGTGTATTTGTCCAAGGACTTCTGGTCGCTGCCCTGGAGGGCATCCGTCGGTGACGCCGTTGACTGGGCCGAACCGCCGCCGCAGGCTGCAAGGGAAACCGCCACGGCGATGGCCACGGGAACGGTGGTCAGCCACTTCAAGGCTTTGCTTTTCATCACGCAATCACTTTCGTCTGAAATTCAGTGGGTCGCGGGAGGCTCATCGGGCCCCCGGCCGCTGGCTTGGGCGCCGGGTGGAGCAGACACGCCGCGAAAGATAATTGTGTCATCCGACGTGGGCGCCCATTCAATCCGAACAAATCAGAGCTGGTGTGTGCGTTCTGCGAACTATCTTCAGGGACATGCATGATCGGCGGTGATCCTGATAGTGCTGGCGGGGTGGCGCGGAATCATCGGCGCCGGAGCGGGCGGCAGGTGGACGCCACGGGCGGTGTGACCTCCGTCGCAATCACTGGATTTGCGCGCAGCGGGGGACTAGTTAAGCCGTTCCGCCGGCGAACGTTTCGTTTTAAGAAGTGTTCCCGCCCGGCGCCCGGGCGTCCGGAATCCCGGCGTTCCGAAATCCTAGAAGTCGCCCCGGCTGGCATCCTCGGGAGGCAGGACGGGCCAGTCGCCTTCGATCACAGCGGCCGGCTTCGTCTTGCGCAGGTAGCTTTGAAAGTCCGCGGCCTGGGCCGAGGCCCATTCGACCTGGAGCTGGTGCAGGTTGCTCGCCGGCATCCTGAGCTTGGGGAATTTTCCGGCCATGGCATCGAGCATCCGAAGGGTTGCCAGGGCATCGGCCGCGGAGGTGTGCGCGTTGTCCAGATTGACGCCGTACTCCTCGCACAATGCGGTGAGGGTGCGCTTGCCCTTGCGGTACCGGTCCACCTGCTTGTTCATGACGTATGGATCCAGCACGGGGAAGCGGCTCAACTGCGGGACGCCGTAGCGGGCCGACTCGGCGGCGAGCACGGTGAAGTCGTAGCTGGCGTTGAAGGCGATGACCGGCACACCCGTGTCGAAGAGCTCCTGGAGCACGGCGGCGACCTCCCGCGTCACTTCCGCGGCGGGGCGGCCTTCGCTGCGGGCCTTCTCGGTGGTGACGCCGTGGATGTCGCTGGCCTCGGTGGGAATCTCAACGCCGGGGTCGGCGAGCCACTCGTGTTCCTGGACGATCCCGCCGTCGGAGTCCACCACGGTGATGGATGCTGTGACAATCCGCGCCGCGCGGGAGTTCCGCCCGGTGGTTTCGAGGTCGAAGGCTGCGCGGGGGAGGGTGTTCCAAGTGCTCATGCTTCAACGGTAACTGCTGCCACTGACAGTTCCTGACCGCCGTGCCCGCGTGCCGCCCGGACATGGTTCCGGAGTCCGGAACGGCTAGGCTGGACCGATGCGGACGGAGTATGTGGAGGCGGTGCTGGAGCTCGTGGCGTTGATCCCGGCCGGCACGGCGGTGGCCTACGGCGACGTTGCGGAACTCCTCGGCGCCGGTGGCCCGCGCCAGGTCGGTTCGGTCATGAGCCACTATGGCAGCAGCGTGCCCTGGTGGCGCGTCCTGAAGTCCAGCGGGGACGCCCCGCCCGGCCTGGAGCACGAGGCATTGAGCCTTTATCTGCAGGAGGGGACGCCGCTGCTGGGCCGCTACGACGACTTCCGCCGGACCGGCGAGGGACGCTGGCGTGTTGACCTGGCCTCCGGCCGGTGGGCGCCCTCCGAGGCCGACTTCGACCGGATCGATGCCATCGCGGAGCGGCTCGAGCGGGAGTCGCATAAATTGTCGGTACCCGATGATGAAATGACTGTGTGAGTACCCCCAGCCACCTCGAACCAAGCCTGCAGCGGTCCGTGCCCCGTCCCCTCCCCGGGGCGGGGCACGCAACGGGAGCAGGGTTGCGCCTGTTGCCGCCCCGGACCCACCACAGTGCGGTCCCGGTGCTGTCGCCGGACCAGCTCGCCGCCGTCGAGGTCCCGCCCGGCTCCGGCCCCGTCCTGGTGCCCGGCGCACCCGGCACCGGCAAGTCGACGGTCCTGGTCGAGGCCGCCGTCCGCCGCACCCTGCGCGACGGCCTGGATCCGGAGCGGATGCTTATCCTGGCTCCCGGGCGGCTCGCCGCGGATACGCTCCGCGACCGGTTCACGGCCCGCCTGGACCGGAGCCTGAGCACGACGCCGGCGCGGACCTGGGCGTCATACGCCTTCGATCTGATTCGCCGTGCCAAGGCCGAAGGCCTCCTGCCGCTTCCGCGCCAGCCGAAGCTGCTCTCCGGCCCGGAACAGGACCTGATCATCAAGGAACTGCTGGAGGGCCATGCGCTGCCCGGCCTCGAACTGCCCTGGCCCGAGGACCTGGACGCCGCTCTGCGGACCCGCGGTTTCCGGCAGGAAGTGCGCCAGCTCTTTGACCGGATTATCGAATCCGGGCGGACGGCCGAGGACCTTGTAGCCTTGGCGCGGCAGTGCAACCGGCCGGACTGGATTCCGGCGGCCGCACTGTACTCCGAGTACCGCGATGTCCTGGACCTGCGCATGCCCGAGGCCTTCGACCCCGCCGGCATCATCACTGCCGCGCGCCAGATCTTCCAGGACTCGCCCGATTTCCTCGCCGCCGAACGCGACCGCCTCCAGCTGATTCTCGTCGACGACATCCAGGAGGCGAACCCGGCGGTCTTCGAATTGCTCGCAGACATCGCCGCCGGCAAGGACGCCATCATCACTGCCTCGCCGGACACCGTGGTTCAGGGCTTCCGCGGGGCACGCCCCGATCTCGTAGCGGAGCTTCCCGGCCTCCTGGCCCCTGACGGAGCGATCCTGGAACGTCCGCTGTGGACCGCGCATCGGCAGGTACCGGCGGTAGCAGAGGCTTGGCTGTCGGTGGCCGGGCGCATCTCCCGCAGGTCCGGCGGCCAGTCCGCCCGCCGGCTCGAACAGCCCGAACCAGTACCGGCGCCGGACGGGCAACCAGTCCCGACGCCGGAGGGAACAGCAGACGGCCGCCCGGGGACCGTCGAGGCCCACCTGCTGCCGTCCCCGGTCCATGAGCTGCGGTATGTGGCCCAGCGGATCCTCGAAGCCCAGCTGAACGACGCCCGGGAACTCGGGGACATCGCCGTGATAGTGCGCAACGGCGGCCAGCTCAGCCAGTTGCAGCGGTACCTGGCCGGGCAGGGGATTCCGGTCCGGATTCCCGTCGCCGAATCCGCCGTCCGGGACGAGGTCGCGGTCCGTCCGCTGCTCGATGCCTATGCGGTGGCCCTGGACCCTGCCGCGCTCACACCCGAGTCAGCCGTGTCCCTGCTGACGTCCCGGATAGGCGGCGCCACGTCGATTGAACTGCGGAGGCTGCGGCAGTCGCTGCGCCGGGAGGAACTCCTGGGCGGCGGCGGACGCACCAGCGACGCCCTCCTGGTCGAGGCCCTGCTGGAGCCGGGAGCGTTGGCAACGCTGGGCATCGAGGGGCACTCGGCCCGCCGGATCGCCCGGATGATCGCCGCGGGGCGGGACGCCGCCGGGGCCCCCGGAGGCAACGCCGAGACGGTGCTCTGGGCGCTCTGGCATTCCACCGGCCTGGCCTCCCGCTGGACCGACGCAGCCCTCGCGGGAGGATCGGCCGGTGCCCGGGCCGACCGTGACCTTGACGCCATGATGGCGCTGTTCCATACCGCGGAACGCTTTGTGGACCAGCTGCCGGGGTCCGGCCCAGAGCAGTTCCTTGAATACCTCCTCAGCCAGGAACTTCCCATGGATACCCTTGCGGCGCGGGCGCAGCTGGAAGACGCGGTGGAGCTCATGACCCCTGCCAGCGCGGCCGGCCGCGAGTGGCCGGTGGTGATTGTGCCCGGACTGCAGGAAGGTGTGTGGCCCAACACGCGTTTGCGCGGCGAGCTGCTCGGCAGCACGCTGTTCGCCGACGCCGTCGAGCACGGCGTGGAGTATGCGCTGCGGCTGGATCCCCAGAGCCGGCTGCGCGAAATACGTTATGACGAGCTCCGGAGCTTTTCCACTGCAGTGTCCCGCGCCCGGGAGGTGCTGATCTGCACCGCGGTGTCCTCGGAGGATGAGCAGCCGTCCTCGTTCCTGGATTATGTGGCGCCGTTGCGGCCGGGGCAGGACCGCCGGGGCTTTACCCCGGTCGAGCGTCCGCTGACCCTCCGGGCGCTGGTCGCGGAGCTGCGCCAGTACGCCCAGCTCGACCCGAGGGCGGCCGAATCGGCGGAAGCCGCGGCCGTGCTGGGAGGCCTGGCCACGGCCCAGCCTCCGGTTCCGGGCGCGCATCCCGCGAGCTGGTGGGGGTTGGCGGAGTTGTCCTCGGCGGAGCCCGTGGTTCCGCCGGGCGGTACCGTGTTCGTGTCGCCCTCGAAGGTCGAAACCGTGCAGAAATCGCCGCTGGACTGGTTCGTCCAGGCCGCCGGCGGAGAAGCCGCAACCGATTTTGCCCGCAGCCTGGGAACGCTGGTCCACGCCATCGCGCAGGACATGCCGGACGCCTCGGGAAGCGAATACGTTGCCGAACTCGTCCGGCGCTGGCCCACACTGGGGATGAAGGACAACTGGGAAGGCAAACTGGACTTCCAGCGAGCCGAGTCCATGGTCCGCAAGCTCGCCCAGTACGTCCTCGTGATGCGCAGCGAGGGCCGGAGCCTGGTCGGCGTCGAACAGGATTTTGAGGTGAAGCTGCCGGACGTTCCGGCGGAGGCCGCTGGCTCGCAGGCCGAATCCGAGTCCGGCGACGGCGGGAGCACCGGTCCGGCGCGGCCCGCCGTGCTCCGGGGCCAGGTCGACCGGCTCGAGATCGACGCCGAGGGCCGGCTGGTGATCATCGACCTCAAGACCGGCAAACGCCAGCCCGGCAAAGCGGATCTGGACCGGCACCCGCAGCTCGGCGCCTATCAGGCCGCCGTGCTGGCCGGCGGCTTCGCGGGTCCCGACGACGGTCCGCCGCCGCTGCCGGGCGGGGCCGTCCTGGCCCAGCTGGGCACCACCACCAAGAGCCCCGGCATCCAGGCCCAGGCACCGCTGGATCCGCAGGACAACTGGGCACTGGAGATGGTCGGCGACGCCGCCCGCGTGATGTCCGGCAGCGTTTTCCAGGCCCGCCACGATCCGTCCAAGGGAGGCCACGGCGGCCACGGCTGCCGGCTCCCTGAAGTGTGCCCGCTGTGCGTGCGGGGAAAGCAGGTTACTGAATGAGCCCCGAGGCGCCGGCACCCGGCCCGACTGACCCGCATCCGGCACCCGCTCCCCTTCCCGCCCCGCGGTTCAGCCCGGAAGAGCTGTCGGCACTGCTGGGGGAGGGGAACAGCCCCACGGCTGAACAGTCCCTGATCATTTCCTCGCCCCTCACGCCGCGGCTCGTGATCGCCGGGGCGGGGTCGGGGAAGACCGCCACCATGGCGGACCGGGTGGTGTGGCTCGTTGCCAACGGCTGGGTCCGGCCGGAGGAAGTCCTCGGCGTCACCTTCACCCGTAAGGCAGCGGGTGAACTCGCCTCGCGGATCCGGGCCAAGCTTGCCGCGCTGGCGCGCATTGCGGCGGCCGACACCGGGAACACGCTCTTCCCTGCCGGGCTGCTGAGCGCGGATGCGCTCGAACCCAAAGTCTCCACCTACCACTCGTATGCCAGCGGCATTGTGTCCGACTATGGTCTCCGCCTCGGCGTCGAACGCGACGTCGTGCTGCTCGGCGGCGCCCAGTCGTTCCAGCTCGCCAGCGAGGTGGTGGAAGCCTTTGACGGGGACTACGAACACTTCCGGTCCGCCAAATCGACGCTCGTCAAGGCCGTGATCCAACTGGCGGGAGAGTGCTCGGAGCATCTGCAGGACCCGGCCCAGGTCCGTGGCTGGCTGTTGGAACGGGTCGCCGAGTTCGAGTCGCTCCCGTACGTCGCAGAAGCCAAGAAGAACCCCACCCAGGCTGCGGGCGAGCTCAGCGCGATGCTGCGCACGCGGGCCAGCGTCGCGGACATGGTGGGCCGCTATTCGGAGGCGAAGCGCGCCCGCGGCGCCCTGGACTTCGGTGACCTGGTGGCCCTGGCGGCGCGGGTGGCCAACGAGATTCCGGTCGCTGCCCAAACGGAGCGCCAGCGCTACAAGGTGGTGCTGCTCGATGAGTTCCAGGACACCTCGCACGCCCAGTTGGTGCTGTTCTCCCGGCTGTTCGGCGACGGCCATGCGGTCACCGCGGTGGGGGACCCGAACCAGTCCATCTACGGATTCCGGGGGGCGTCCGCCGGGCAACTCTTCCATTTCGTCCGCGAATTCCCGGTCCTCGTCGGCGTCAGCGGGGACGGTACCTGCACCGGCCGCGGCAGCGAGGGGGACCAGGGCAGCGGGGACCAGAGCAGTGGGCAGACCCGGCGCTTTGCCGTGGCGCCCACATCCTACTTGACTACGGCGTGGCGCAACGGACGCAACATCCTGGCCACGGCCAACCTCATTTCGGCGCCGCTGAGCAAGGCGGCGGCGAACCTCGGGGCCGCCGGGGCCCGGGAAAGCGCCGACGCCGTCGAGGTCCCGCCCCTGCAGCCCAGCCCCGCAGCGGTGGACGGCAGGGTGGTGATGGGACGGTTCGCCACGGACGAAGCCGAGGCCGCGGCCATCGCCAGCGACGTGCTGAAATTTCGCGTGACGGACTTCGACGCCGCTCACTCCGCGGACCCGGTTCCGCCGGCCATGGCCGTCCTGTGCAGGCGACGGGCGCAGATGGAATGCATTCGCCGCGAGTTCGAAGTCCGGGGCATTCCCTATGAGATCGTTGGGCTCGGCGGGCTGTTGGACACGCCGGAAATCATCGACCTTGTCGCTACGCTCCGGGTCCTGGCCGACCCGGGCCGCTCGGACTCCCTCATGCGCCTGCTGGCCGGCGCGCGGTGGCGGATCGGCCCGGCGGACCTGATGGCCCTGCGGGACTGGTCCAGTTTCCTGGCCCGCCGTCGGGGCCGCCCCGGCGGCCTGGACGCCGACGACGCCGGGCGTGCCGCCGAGGATACTGGCCAGAACGACGACGACGCAGTGATTGAAGGCGATATCACCGATTCGGCCAGCTTGGTCGAGGCTCTGGACTGGCTGCCCCGCGACGGCTGGACGTCGGCGCACGGGCGCAGACTGAGCCCGGAGGCCCGGGACCGTCTGCAGCGGCTCTCGGACGAGCTCCGGCAGTTGCGCAGTTACATCGGCGACGACCTCACCACTTTGCTGGGCGAGGTGGAACGGGCGATGCTCCTGGACATCGAAGTTGCGGCGCGGCCCGGGATCAGCATCCATCAGGCCCGCCGCAACCTGGACGCCTTCCAGGACGCAGCGGCCGGGTTCCTGCACACCTCCCAGCGGGTCGACGTTTTGGCGTTCCTCGCATGGCTGGAAGCCGCGGCGGCCGAGGAAAACGGCTTGGATGCCGCAGCGCCGGAAGTGAACCACGAAGCCGTCCAGCTGTTGACCGTGCATGCCTCCAAGGGGCTGGAATGGGATGTGGTGTTCGTTCCCGGGCTCAATTCCGGGGCGTTCCCCAGCAGCCGGGACTCGCGGTGGAGCAGCGGCAGTGCGGCATTGCCGTGGCCGTTGCGCGGCGATCGCACCGATTTGCCCCAATGGGACCTGGACCAGCCGGACCAGAAAGGCTGGCTGGACGCCGAGAAGGAGTTCAAGTCTGCCGTTCAGGCGCACGGCGAGGCCGAGGAACGGCGCCTGGCCTACGTGGCGTACACCCGTGCCAAACATGTGCTCTGGATGTCCAGTGCCGCGTGGGTGGGGTCCCGGGCCGGTTTGGCGGAGATGTCTCCTTTCCTTGCCGGGCTCGAGGGCCTCACCGCGGACGGCGCGGCCGAAATCCACCCGCTGTCCGTCAGCGAGGACGCGCTGCCGGCCGAAAGCCCCCTGACCTCTGAACTCGAAGTCGCCGCCTGGCCCTATGATCCCCTGGAGGGCCCGCATGACCCCCGGACGGGGAAGCGGCTGCGGCTGGTCCCGGGCCGGCGGGCGGCCATGGAATCCGCCGCGGCCCGCGTCCTGCAGGCGATGGACGCCGGCCCGGACGCCCAGCCGGGCCTTGGCCTGGGCAGCGGCCAGCAGTGGGACCGTGATGGTGACCCGGCTGCGTCCCCGACGCGCCCCGGCGCGGCGGGCGGCGCGGAGGTCGGAAACCGTCCCGTCCTGCGCGGTCCTGCAGCGGGGTGGGCGCAGGAGGCGGCCACGTTGCTGGAACGCCGCTCGCGGCGTTCGGTGCTCCAGGATGTGCATCTGCCCGGGCATATCTCGGCGTCGACTCTCGTGGACCTGGAAGATGACGCAGGCTCCGTTGTGGCCCGCCTGCGCAGGCCGGTCCCGCGCGAACCGGGGATGTCGGCCCGCAAGGGCACGGCCTTCCACGCCTGGGTGGAGGAATACTTCGGCGCCGCAGGGATGCTGGACCTGGGTGAGGCCGCCGGCGCTGACGACCACATCGACGAGGCCTACGGCCTGGATTCCATGGTGGAAACTTTCCGCCAGTCCGAGTGGGCCCACCGCGCCCCCGCCCACGTTGAGGTCCCGGTCGAGACGCGGATCGGCGACGTCGTGGTCCGGGGCAGGATCGATGCCGTGTTCCGCGATGCCGACGGCCGCTGGGACCTTGTGGACTGGAAGACCGGCCGCCGCCCCTCGGCTGCCCAGCTGAAGGTGAAAGCAGTCCAGCTCGCCGTCTATCGCCTGGCCTGGGCCCGCCTTAAAGGGGTCCCGTTGGAGGATGTCCGGGCCGCCTTCTACTACGTGGCCGACAACCAGGTGGTCCGCCCGCACGACCTCGGATCAGCGGAAAAGCTTGAGGAAATCGTGGCGGCGGCGCTGGGAAGGACGGCAGCGGCGAGCGGCACCTAGCGGATGTCAGCCGGCCAGGGAAGATCCGCCGAACGAGCCGGCCGGGGTAGTGCACCCAATCCGGCCGGCAGCCGGGGCTAGCGGGAGGCGGAGTCGACCACCGTGATGGCGGCGGTCGACGTGTTGTCAGCGGACCCGGGCTCCGCAGCGGAGTCCGGCTGTACGACGGCGATCGATTGCGTCGACGTGTCGCCGCCGGCGGGAACCCCGGCTTCGGCGTCGCTTTCACTGGCCGTACCGGCTGCTCCGGCGTCCGGGGCCGCTGACTGCGGGGCGTCGTCCTGCGAGATACCAGCCTCGGAAGCCTGGGCGTCGTGGTCTCTGGAGATGTCGGCGGACCCGCCCGGCTGGGCGGCAGCGCCGGCGGCCTCACCGGTGCCTGGCTGGGCGCCTGCGTCGGCGGCTGTGTCCTTGGATGCGTCTGTGTGCTGCGCTGTCTCTGCGGCAGGCTGCGGGACAGCCGTCGGTTCGTCAGTCTCCGATTCCCGGGGGATAGGGGTGACATGCACTGCGGGCCGCGCACTAATGCCGGCAGTGGCATCGCCAGCCGGAGCGGTACCGGGTACCGGCTCCATGGGCAGCAGCGTGACCTTGCTGACGGCGGGCGCAGCCCCGTTGGCTGGAGGGACGGGCGCGGCCGGGACCGTCGCCGTCGCCGTGTCGACATGAACGCCGGTCTCGGCATTGGCTTGTTCTGTGCCGGGTATGGGTGCCGCGGCCGGCAGCGGTTCCACGCTGATCGGCTGGCCGCCGTGTTCCGCCACGTCCTCGGCCAGTGTGGCGAGCATGGATTCTGCCTCGTCGATCATGTCCTGGTTGCCGGCGGCCATGCCCTTGACCAGGTACTGCGCCAAGGCGAATTCGGCGGACAGCGCGGCCCGCCGCAACAGGTGCGCGTCGGGCGCATCGCGCCGGCTGGAGGTGTAGTGATCCAGGACCGCGTTCACAAAGTCCTGTTCGTTCGAGGCGACGAGCCAGGCCATGTCGTCCGCCGGGTCTCCGATGCGCAGGTCGGTCCAGCCCGTCACTGCGGTCACACGCTCGCCCTCGACCAGCAGGTTGTCCTCATGCAGATCGCCGTGAACGACGCAGGGATTGAAGCGCCAGAGCGAGACGTCTTCCATGGCGTGTTCCCAGCGCCGCAGCAGCAGGGGCGGGATCTTTCCGGTCGTGGCCGCCTGATCCAGTTCGTTGAGGCGCCGCTGGCGGAATTCGTTGGGCGTGTAGCTGGGCAGGTCGGCGTTGCTCACGATCGACCGCGGGAGGTCATGGATCGCGGCCAGCGCCGCCCCGATTTCGCGGGCCAGCGCGGGGGAGCCGCTGCTGAGCTCGTCCAAGGAGCGGGTGGCGCCGGCCAGGTGTGAATAGACGAACGTGCTGAGCTGGCCTTGCCGGACCGTTCCCGCCACCGTGGGCATGAGGAACGGCAGCTCGGCCCGGATGCCGGGAGCGAAGGCCCGCAGCACCAGGAATTCGGTTTCCAGCCGGGCACTGGCTTCGGCATGCCGGGGGGAGCGGACGCGCCAACGCTTGCCTTCGGAGTCCAGCAGGAGGGCCGCGTCGAAGTCCGCCGGATCGTCGGGCGCAGAGCTGACGGCGGTCGGGGTCAGGCCGGGTACCGCCGCCGTTGCTACGGCTGCCAGTTCGATTGGTTTCCTTCTCACCCTTCCACGGTAGATTGAGCGGCGCCCAAGACGGCGATGTACTCCGGCGAGTCTTGAGATCGGGGACAAATCGGCGCTAAATCGGCGCTGAACCCGGGGTAAACGGCCTGTCCCGCAGACGCCGTGGAGCGCCCGGCGGCATGGCCGGCAAATGTCAATTGTCTGCCCGAGTCAGTACGGTGGGTATATGAGTCTTGCGGAGTCACCGGCATCGTCACCGGGATCGTCACCGGCATCACAGCAAACCCCCTCCGAATCCCCGGCACCCGACGGTGCGGCCCCGCCGGTACATCTCCTGCCGGCAAACCACCTCATGGAGACTGTCCTTCCGGTGCGCCCGGCCCTGATCGACCGTGGATCCGTGGCGCGGGGGAAACCCGGAATGCTCGCGGAGCTGGTCGGTTCAGGTTCGGCGCAGGCCGTGGTGCTCTCCGGCCGGCAGGCCCTCGTCAGCGGCAACAGCCTCGTGCTCCTCAACGCGGCCGAGCTCTCCGGGCACCTGGCCAACACCCCGTATGCTCCCGAACACGTGATTTACCTCGGTTCCGCCCTGGCGGGCTCGGACCTCGACGCCGGCACCGAACTCGTCCTCTTTGTCCTCCCCGTTCAGTTCGAAGTCCAGGCCGAGGAATTCGAGGCCCACGTGGCCGGCGTTCCCAGCGATGCGCAGTGGGTGGGTTTCCGCGAAGTCGCGGCACGCCTGAACGCCACGGACACTGCGCTGTTCATCGAAGCCAGCGCCATCGCCAACTGGCACTCCACCCACACGCACTGCCCGCGCTGCGGCACTCCCACGCAGCCGGAAGCCGGCGGCTGGGTCCGGCGCTGCCCGGCCGATAACTCCGAGCACTTCCCCCGGACGGATCCGGCCATCATCGTCACCGTGGTGGGCCCCGACGGGAGACTGCTGCTGGGCGGAGGCGGCCCGCTCGACGCCCGAAACTATTCGACCCTCGCCGGCTTCGTCGAGCCTGGGGAGTCGCTCGAACAGGCCGTGCAGCGCGAAATCGGCGAGGAAGTCGGAGTCCGCGTCACCGCGTCCCAGTACCTCGGATCGCAGTCCTGGCCGTTTCCCGCCTCCCTGATGCTCGGTTTCACGGCCACCACGCCGGACACCGAGGCCCGGCCCGACGGCGTCGAGGTCACCAGGGCGCGCTGGTTCAGCCGGAGCGAACTGCAGGACGCCGTCCTCAGCGGCGAGATCGTCATTTCCAGCAGGCTCTCCATCGCCCGGTCCCTTATTGAACACTGGTACGGCGGCGTCATTCAGGACGCCGCGGACAGCGCCTGACCAGGCCTGCCCCCATCCGCAGGACACCGACTACCGACTAAGCAGCAAAGTGACCACAGAGAAATTGAACTTCAGCACCATCCCCGGCGGGGAACCGTCCGGCGGCACGACGTCGGGCGATGCCCCGGCCGGTGAGGCCCCCGAACCTGACGGCCGCTCGCTGGAGGAACGGATCCTCGGCGGCCTCGACGCCGAGCAGCGCGAGGTCGCCAGCACCCTTCAGGGGCCCATGTGTGTCCTGGCCGGTGCCGGCACCGGCAAGACCCGCGCCATCACGCACCGGATCGCCTACGGCGTGCACTCGGGGGTGTACAGCCCGCAACGGCTCCTCGCTGTCACCTTCACGGCCCGGGCTGCCGCCGAGATGCGCAGCCGGCTCCGTGACCTCGGCGTCGGCAACGTTCAGGCCCGCACCTTCCACGCCGCGGCGCTGCGCCAGTTGCAGTTCTTCTGGCCGCAGGCGGTGGGCGGCACCTTGCCCAACCTGCTCGACCACAAGGCACAGATGATTGCCGAGGCCGCGCGGCGGCTCCGGCTCAGCACGGACCGCGCCTCCATCCGGGACCTCGCCTCCGAAATCGAGTGGGCCAAGGTATCCATGCTGACCCCGGCGAACTATCTGGAAAATGCCCAGGGCCGCGGCAACCCGGGCGGTTTCGACCTGACGGCCGTGGCGCGGGTCTTCCAGTCCTATGAGGACGTCAAGACCGACCGCAACGTCATCGACTTCGAGGACGTGCTGCTGATCACCGTGGGGATCCTGCAGGAGGACCCTAAGGTGGCAGCGACCGTCCGGGAACAGTACCGGCACTTCGTCGTTGACGAGTACCAGGACGTCTCGCCGCTGCAGCAGCGGCTCCTGGAGCTGTGGCTCGGCGGGCGCGACGAGCTCTGCGTCGTGGGTGACGCCAGCCAGACCATCTACTCCTTCACCGGCGCCTCCCCGAAGCACTTGCTCGGCTTCAAAGCGATGTATCCCGAGGCCCACGTCGTCAAGCTGATCCGGGACTACCGCTCCACGCCCCAGGTTGTCAGGCTCGCCAACGACCTCCTCGCCGGCCGGCGGAGCGGCGGCCCGGTGGCCGACGCCGCCTGGGCCACGCCTTTGCAGCTCGTGGCGCAGCGGCCGGCGGGCCCGGTGCCGCGGTTCACCGAATGCTCGGATGACGAGGCGGAGGCCGCCACGGTCGCCGCGCGGATCCGCGAACTCCTCGACGCCGGAACTCCGGCGAGCCAGGTCGCCGTGCTCTTCCGCACCAATGGGCAGTCCGAAGCCTACGAACAGGCGCTGGCCTCGGCAGGGATCGGGTACCAGCTGCGCGGCGGTGAGCGGTTCTTCGCGCGGAAGGAGGTCCGGGATGCCATCCTGCAGCTCCGGGCCGCCACCCGGGCCGTGGCCGAAACCGCCACGCCCGAGCCGCTCGGGCAGCTGGTCCGGGACATCGTCGCCTCCCTGGGCTACACGGACGCGGTGCCGCACAGCGGCGGCGCGCTCCGGGAGCGCTGGGAATCGCTGGCCGCCCTCGTGGCGCTGGCCGACGAACTCGTGATCAGCAGGGGCCCGCAGTTCGCGCTCCCGGACTTCGTCAACGAGCTCCAGGAAAGGTCCCTGGCCCAGCACGCACCGACCGTCCAGGGCGTCACCCTGGCATCGCTGCACGCCGCCAAGGGCCTGGAATGGGACGCCGTGTTCCTGGTCGGGCTGAGCGAGGGCCTCGTGCCGATCTCGTTCGCGGACTCCCCGGAAGCGGTGGACGAGGAACGCCGGCTGCTGTATGTCGGCATCACCCGCGCCCGCGAACACCTGTCGCTGTCCTGGTCCACTGCCCGGACACCGGGCGGGCGCGCCAACCGCAAGCCTTCGCGCTTCCTGGACGGCCTGCGGCCCGACTCCGTGGCCAGCTCCCACCTGCGGGGCAAGGGGCCGGCGCCGCGCCGGAAGGCGGCCGTCCCGGCGTCGTGCCGGGTCTGCGGCAGCATGCTCTCCAGCGGCGCGGAGCGCAAGGTGGGCCGCTGCAACCAGTGCCCGCCCAGCTACGAGGAACAGACGTTCGACGCGCTCAGGCAATGGCGGAAGGACGTGGCCCTTGAGGCGGACGTCCCGGCTTTTGTCGTGTTCACCGATGCCACCTTGACTGCCATCGCCGAGGCACGCCCCGAATCGCTGGAGCAGTTGGCCAAACTCGCCGGTGTGGGTCCATCCAAACTGGAGAAGTACGGCGAGGCCGTCCTGACGGTCCTGGCCGAAAGCACGGTTCAGTGATGCCTGGTTCAGTGAAGTCTGGGGGTTCAGCGAAGTCCGGCGCAGCTCCGGCGGCCACACCGCTGACCACCGCCGACGGCGCCCCGGTGGTGGTGCGCCGCTCTGCCCGCCGACGCCGCACGGTCGCCGCGTTCTGGGAGGACGGCACCGCCGTCGTCGCCATCCCCGCCTCCTTCAGCAGGGCCCAGGAACGGGAGTGGGTCCATCGCATGCTGGAAAAACTCCGGCGCCAGGGGGACCGGGCGGCGCCTGGTTCCGGCCGGCGGCGCCCCCGCAGCGATGCCGACCTGGCCGCCCACGCCGCCGCCCTGTCGGCGAAGTATCTGGGCGGCAGGGCGGTGCCCTCCTCGGTCCGCTGGGTCACCAACCAGAATTCGCGCTGGGGTTCCGCGACGCCGTCCGAAGGGACCATCCGGCTCTCGGCGAAGCTGCAGCCCATGCCGCAGTGGGTGATCGACTACGTGCTGCTCCACGAACTGGCCCACCTCCTGGTGGCCGGCCACGATGCCGCCTTTTGGCGGTTGCTGACGGCGTACCCGGAGACTGAGCGCGCCAAGGCCTTCCTGGAAGGGGTCTCGTTCGCGACCTCACGCGGCCTCGTGCCCGGCGGCGGATACGACGAAGCCCCAGACGGAACCGAAATCCCGGCCGGGGCCTACTAGCGTTTGGTTAGGCCTTGGGCGTGCCGCCGTCTTCCGGGCCGCCGTCCTGACGGTCGTCTTCGTCCTCCTTGGCCGCCGATTCCTGGCCGGACGCGCCGGGCTCCGCGGTGCCCTCTGACTCTGCGGTGCCCTCGGTTTCCGTGGCGTCGGTGCCGGCCGGCTCGTCGAACCCTCCGCTAAGCAGCTTCTGCAGGGCGTCGTCCACTTCGCTGTCGCTGGCTTCGGCGAGTTTGCGGCGTTCGCTGAAGCCCTGCGGATCTTCCAGGTCCTCGGCCGTGGGCAGCAGGTCGGGATGCTGCCAAACGGCGTCGCGGCCGTCCACCCCACGCTCGTCCTTGAGCAAGGCCCACAGCGTGGCGGCCTCGCGGAGCCGGCGCGGCCGCAGTTCGAGCCCCACGAGGGAGGAGAACGCGTGCTCCGCGGGGCCCCCGGTGGCGCGGCGCCGCCGGACGGTTTCGCGCAACGCAGCGGCGGAGGGCAGCAGCTTCTCGGTGGCACCCCAAGTGAGTTCGTCCACCCAGCCCTCCACCAGGGCCAGCGCCGTTTCCAGCTTTTCGAGGGCCTGCTCCTGGGCGGGAGTGCGCTGCGGCATGAAGACACCCTGCGAGAGCGCCTCCTGGATGCCCTCGGGGTTGCTGGGATCGATCTCGCGTGCCAGTTCTTCGATCTTGGACGTGTCGATGTGGATGCCGCGGGCGTAGGCCTCGATCGCGCCGAGCAGGTGCCCGCGCAGCCAGGGGACCTGGACGAAGAGGCGGGCGTGCGCCGCCTCGCGCACGGCCAGGAACAGGCGGATGTCGTTCTCCGGCAGGCTGAGGCCCTCACCGAATTTCGCCACGTTGGCCGGCAGGAGCGCCATTTCAAGGTCTGCCAGGGGCACGCCGATGTCCGTCGAGCTGACCACTTCAGCCGAGAGCGCGCCGATCGCCTGGCCGAGCTGCATGCCGAAGATCGCCCCGCCCATGTTCTGGATCATCGAGGAGGCGCCGCCCATCATGGACTTCATTTCCTCGGGCATCTGCTCGGTCATGGCGGCCGAGAGCGCATTGGCAATGCTGTTGGCCACAGGCTCGGTCAGCCGCTTCCACGTCCCCAGGGTTTCCTCGACCCACTCGGCGCGGGACCACGCCCGGCCGATCAGTCCCGTGGCCGGAAGCCCGGTGACCTGGTCAAGCCACAGTTCGGCCAGCCGAAGGGCCTCATCGACCTCCCGCGACTGCTGCGCAGTGACCGAGGGATCGGATCCGCTGGCGGCGACCCGCCGGGCGTTCTCATGCGCCAGCTGCCAATTGACGGGCCCCTCCGAGGGGGCGCTCATCATCGCCTGCACCTGGGAGAACATCTGGGCCAGGAGGTTGGGATCGTCCGGGAGGCCTGCTGCCTTGGCGAGTTCGGCTGGGTCGATATTGCCCATGCCCTGCCCGCCCATCAGGTTCTTGAGCATTTCGGCCAGGGGATCCTTGGGTTCCTCGTCGCCATTGGACGGATTGAGTGGGTTGGAGGTCATGATCCCGCCGATCGTCGGTGTGGCTGCTTCTCAACTTCACGGTACCCCTGTGCAAGAGTGGCTGTCTGCCGAAACCGCGCCACGTTCGCTGTAGGCAAAGAGCGGTCCGGGGTCCCAAGCGCGTAGGCTTGGAAGTTGGAATATTTGCACGCGGCAGCCTCGGGTTAGGCTGCGGCCCTGGTGCGTGGTTGCGGTGTCCTCTCGGGCTTGTCCCGGCGGGGCCGCAGCATCTCGTGCCGGCACGGAGAGGTCGTTCAATGACAATCACCCACGGTGAGCAGCCCGCCAGCGACCCAGCGGCCGGCCCTGCCCGGGGCAGAAGGGCGCGACTGGCCGGCGCCGGCGTGCGGCGCCCGCGCAACAACCGGTCTTCGGCCATGCTGGTCTCGGGGCTGCTTGCCGCCGCCCTGGGCATCACAGCGGTGAGCCTGCCGGTGCCCTACGTGATCGAGTCTCCCGGCCCCACCTTCAACACCATCGGCCAGGACAACGGCAAACCGGTCATCAGCGTCAGCGGCCATGAGTCGTATCCCGCCAAAGGCAGCCTGGACCTCACCACTGTCTATGTCGACGGCGGTCCCAACGGCCCGGTCAGCGTCGTCGAGGCGTTCTCGGCATGGCTGAACGGGACCAAAGCCGTCTACCCCCAGGAACTGCTGTTCCCGACCGGCGTCACTAAGGAGCAGTCCCAGCAGGAGAGCGCCACCGCGATGACCACCTCCCAGGAGAACGCTATCGCCTCGGCACTGAAGGAACTGAAGATTCCGTTCGGGCAGAAAATGCAGGTGGCCGGCCTCCCGGACGACTCCGCCTCGAAGGGGCTGCTGCAGGCAGGGGACGAACTTGTCTCCATCAATGACAAGCCGATTACTGCGCTCGGCGTGGTCCAGGCGGAACTGGCCGCCGGCAACGGCAAACCCGCCAAGGTCATCGTGGAACGCGCCGGCGCACGGGTGCCCGTTACCATTACGCCGGCCAAGAACAGCGCGGGCCGCTACATCCTCGGCGTCTTGCTGCAGTACAAGTTCACGTTCCCGTTTGATGTCACCATCTCGCTCGATAAGGTCGGTGGCCCGAGTGCGGGCATGATGTTTGCGCTTGGCATCATTGACACCGTCACTCCGGGGGACCTGACCGGCGGCAAGCACATCGCCGGGACCGGAACCATTACCCCGGACGGTGCCGTAGGACCCATCGGTGGGATCGCCCAGAAAATGCAGGGGGCGCGGTCCGGCGGGGCCACGCTGTTCCTGGCGCCGGCGGCCAACTGCGAAGACGTCCTGGGCCACATCCCCGACGGACTGCAGGTGGTCCGGGTCGAGAACCTCACCGAGGCACGCAAAGCAGTTGAACTGGCCGCGTCAGGCGGCGACACATCCGGCCTGCCGGTCTGCACCAACAACTAGACTGGCCGCGGAACTAAGCGCCGCCCCCACTCGTGGCACTAATGACGGCCGCGCCGTCCAGACGTGACCCTGCTGCAGGGCCCTGACGGAACGGCGGCGACGGCCGTTAGAATGCATCAACCCGGCTACACCGGCACTTGGTCGCCAGACTGAGCCACAGCAGCGACTGATAACTAAAAACCAGCAGTACGACCAGCTATGAGGTACCGAGTTTGTCCCGTCCCGCCAGCACTGTCCCGCCCGGAAGACCCCAGACACGACGCGGCGCCCTGACGCCGACGCTGATCATCGTGGCCCTGATCGTGGTCGGATTCATCTTCTTCGCCAATGTCTGGACGGATGTCCTCTGGTACCAGCAGCTGGGCTACTTCGGAGTGTTCATGACCGAGAACCTCGCCAGGATCGTGATCTTCCTGACAGGTTTCGCCATCATGTTCACGGCCGTCTTCTTCGCCATCCGGATTGCCTACCATGCGCGGCCGGTGTACGCCCCAGACTCGGAAATCCGGGACAACCTCAACCGCTACCAGGCCCAGCTGGAACCGATCCGGCGCGTCGTGATGGTGGGGCTTCCCATCCTCTTTGGCCTGTTCGCCGGCAGCGCCGCGGCCAGCCAGTGGCAGAAAGTGCTCCTGTTCCTGAACCAGGAGCCGTTCGGCCAGAACGATCCGCAGTTCGGACTCGACATCAGCTTCTACCTCATGACGCTTCCCTTCCTTGGCTTCGTCACCGGGTTCCTCATCAGTGTCACGGTGATCGCCGGCCTTGCCGGTATCCTCACCCACTACCTGTACGGCAGCATCCGGATCATGGAACGCGGGATCTTCACCAGCCGCGCCGCGCAGATCCACCTGGCTGTCACGGGCGCCGCCTTCCTGGTGCTGATGGGCATCAACTTCTGGCTGGACCGCTACTCCACGGTGCAAAATAACGGCGGGCGCTGGGCCGGCGCGCTGTACACGGACGTCAACGCCGTCATTCCGACCAAGGCCATCCTGGCCGTGGCCGCGGCCATCGTCGCCGTGCTGTTCATCGTCGCCGCGGTGATCGGCAAGTGGCGTCTTCCGGTGATCGGCACCGCCATGCTCATCATCACGGCCATCCTGGCCGGCGGCGTCTACCCGTGGGTCATCCAGCAGTTCCAGGTCCGGCCTTCGGAGCAGACGCTGGAGAACGAATACATCAAGCGGAACATCGCGATGACCCGTGCCGCCTACGGCCTGGATAAGGTCCAGGAAAAGCGGTACAACGCCACCACCAACGCCACCACCGGCGCGCTGGCCCCCGACGCGCAGACCACCGCCAACATCCGGCTGCTGGATCCGAACCTGATCTCGGATGCGTTCTCGCAGCTCGAGCAGTACCGGCCCTACTACCAGTTCCCCAGCGCCCTGAACGTGGACCGCTACGAGATCGACGGCAAGATCCAGGACACGGTCATCGCCGTACGCGAACTCAACCCGGACGGGCTGGCCACGAACCAGCAGTCCTGGCTGAATCGGCACGTGGTGTACACACACGGCTACGGCGTCGTCGCCGCCAAGGGCAACAAGTTCACCGTGGACGGCAAGCCGGACTTCCTGCAGGCGGGCATCCCGTCCACCGGTGCGCTCGGCAACGATTCGACCTATCAGCCCCGCGTCTACTTCGGCCAGGACTCGCCCGACTACTCGATCGTGGGCGCCCCGGACGGTGCACCGCACCGTGAGCAGGACCGGCCCGCGGCCAAGGAAGGCGACGGCGAGACGCAGTACACCTTCACCGGCAACGGCGGCCCGAACGTGGGCAGCTTCTTCAACAAGATCCTCTACGCGATCAAGTTCCAGTCCTCGGACCTGCTGCTTTCCGACGGCGTGAACGCCGAGTCCCAGATCCTCTACGACCGCAACCCGCGGGACCGCGTCGAAAAGGTGGCGCCCTACCTGACCGTTGACGGCAACCCATACCCCGCCGTCGTCGACGGCAGGGTGAAATGGATCGTGGACGGATACACCACGAGCCCGTACTTCCCGTACTCCCAGCAGGAGCAGCTCTCCGCCGCCACGGCCGACTCACAGACCGCCGCGAACCGGACAGTAGCCCTGCCGAACAGCTCGGTGAACTACATCCGCAACTCGGTCAAGGCCACCGTGGATGCCTATGACGGCTCCGTGACGCTGTACGCCTGGGACGACCAGGATCCGGTCCTGAAGGCCTGGCAGAAGATCTTCCCGACGTCGGTGAAGCCGTATTCGGAGATGTCCGGCGCGCTCATGAGCCACGTGCGGTACCCGGAGGACCTGTTCAAGGTCCAGCGCGAGCTCCTGGGCCGCTACCACGTGACCAACCCGGACAGCTTCTACACCAACATTGACGCCTGGTCCGTTCCCAACGACCCCACCGTCAAGGACGAGGTCAAGCAGCCGCCGTACTACATGTCGCTGAAGATGCCCGACCAGGACAAGCCGGCGTTCCAGCTGACGTCGTCGTTCATCCCGCAGGTGGTCAACGGCAACGCCCGCAACGTGCTTTACGGCTTCCTGGCCGCGGACTCCGACGCCGGCAACCAGAAGGGCGTCAAGGCGGACAGCTACGGCCAGCTCAGGCTCCTGCAGATCCCGCCGGAGACCCAGGTCCCCGGCCCCGGCCAGGCGCAGAACAAGTTCAACTCCGACCCCACCGTTTCGCAGGCCCTCAACCTGCTGCGCCAGGGTGCGTCGGCCGTGCTCAACGGCAACCTCCTGACCCTGCCGGTCGGCGGCGGCATGGCGTACGTCCAGCCCGTCTATCTGCGTTCCACGGGTGAGACCTCCTACCCGACGCTGCAGCGGGTCCTGGTGGCGTTCGGCGACAAGATCGGGTTCGCACCCACCCTGGACGAGGCCTTGAACCAGCTGTTCGGCGGAAATTCGGGGGCCGCGGCAGGGGACTCGGCGAACAAGGGACAAACGCCGGCCACGCCCACCACGCCAGGGGGTGCGACGCCGCCGGGCACCACCGACGCGAAGGCAGACCTAAAGGCCGCGCTGGACGAGGCCAATGCCGCGATCAAGGCCGGCCAGGACGCCCTCGCGAAGGGCGACTTTGCGACCTACGGTGACCAGCAGAAGAAGCTCGCTGCCGCCCTGCAAAAGGCTCTTGAGGCCGAAGCGAAGCTGGAAACCCCGGCCGCCCCGGCTGGCACCGCCACGCCGACGCCTTCAGCCACCCCGTCGGCGACGGCGGGCGGCTAACGCTCCGCAACTGACGCTGGCAGGCTCCTAACGTTGAGCTAGGGCCGGGCGCCGGCTGTGCGCGGTCCGACAGGCCGGGTTTGCCCTCTCCGGAGAGGCAAGCCCGGCCTGTGGCGTAGAGGGACTGGATTCGATCCCTGCGGCCTTGACCGGCCTGGACCGGCCTGGACCGGGTGGACCTGCGCGGACGCTGGCGGACGCCCGCCGGTGGCGAGATGCACATCACGCCACCTCGATTTGGCCTCATGTTCACCGGCAGGTAGAGTTGTTCTTGCGACGCGGGGTGGAGCAGTTCGGTAGCTCGCTGGGCTCATAACCCAGAGGTCACAGGTTCAAATCCTGTCCCCGCAACTGGAGAAAAGGTCCGGAACACTGGAAACAGTGCTCCGGACCTTTTGTTTTAAGCCGCTCGGGGACGTCCGGAAGCCGGGAAGCCGGGTTATGGGACAAGACGTGTATAAATCCCGGCCGTACCAGGGGCGTCCTGCCGGAACCCTGAGCTACCGGGCCCGGGTGCCCCTGCTCCCGCCCGGCGGAAGCGGTCCGGGGGCACTTTGACACGGACACGCCGCGGACAGTGGACCCGAGGGCCGGAATAGAGCCCAAAGGCGCCCCGGAGGGTGGGCGGCGGCTGGGCCGGACTGGGCAGGTGGTCAGGGCGGCCCGGAAACTAGGGTAGAGTTGATCAAGCGACGCGGGGTGGAGCAGTTCGGTAGCTCGCTGGGCTCATAACCCAGAGGTCACAGGTTCAAATCCTGTCCCCGCAACTGGAGAAAGGTCCGGAACACTGGAAACAGTGTTCCGGACCTTTCGCTTTAAGGGCTCTTCACAGTTGAGGGTGCAGTCGCTGGTTGGATGGTGACTGGCGCGTCGGTCCCGGGGTAGGTGTCGAGGTCTTCCGAGGATGCGCAAACGCTGCTGGAGGCCCGAACTTGTGTCATCGTTCGCGGTGGACTTCTTTGCGTACCCGCTCAGATCGGTCAACGGCGCACCTGATAGCGCAGGTGAAGCACCCGGTTGCCCTGAATCACCACGTCAGGATCCTCCAACAGGTGCTGCGCGTGGACCGACCCGAAGTAGCGCTTGCCGGACCCGAACACGACGGGTGCGACGTCCATGCGCACCTCATCGATCAGGCCCGCGGCAAGCACCTGGCCACCGACGTCGCCGGCAGCGACCTCGACCATGCGGTCACCGGCAAGCTCCTGCGCCTTGGCCACGGCTGCCTCGACGCCGCCGACGAAGTGAAACGACCCCTCGGGGTCCCAGCCCTCGGGCTTCGGCCGGTGCGTCACGACGACCACGTGGTCGACCCCGCCCGGAGGCTTCCCGTCCCAGCCGTCCGTCAGATCGAAGACGTGGCGGCCGACGATTGTCGCCCCGATCTGGTCCCAGTACGGCCGGGTGTAGTCGTAGGACGTCTGCGATACCTTCAACTCGCCGCTCTCGTCCAACGGAACGTCACCGCTGGACAACCAGTCGAACAGCGGTCCGGGCTGGTCGTGCTCGTCCGCGATAAAGCCGTCCACCGACACCGAGCTGTACATGACCACCTTGCCCACGAGGCTCTCCTTTGCTTTGGGTTGCCCCCAAATTAGCGTGTCGTGAGCTCTCGCTCTTGTGAGAAATCATCGTCCGGCAGCGGCCAGCTGTCCAGCGCGTGGCCGGGATGTTCGCGCAGGAACCGCCGCCGGACTTCGACGTACCGGGCCGCCGATCGCCACCCCCCGCTGGTCGCCGCGATAACTGACAATCGGCGCATCAGCGTCACCGTACACATTTTGCATTGTGAAGAGCCGCTTTAAGTCCTCGGTGGCTGCCCTCGGCGGGCAAAGCAACCCAGGGCCCGGACTTACCCGACACGGCCGCCCCTGAACCGGCCGCCCCAGCTGGCACAAAGCCGGCCCTCAGCCGTCCTTGAGCCGCTGATAGGTCGCCAGCGCCCGTGCCCGGGACTCGGCAAGGTCCACGATCGGCGCGGGGTAGCCGGTGGCGGCGCTGTCGGCCTTCCAGGGCTCGTGGACTGTTTTGTCGTCCAGCGCGGCGAGCTCGGGAATGTACCCGCGCAGGTAACGACCGGCGGCGTCGAACTTTTTGCTCTGCGTGACCGGGTTGAAGATCCGGAAATACGGCGACGCGTCGGCACCCGAGCCCGCGACCCACTGCCAGTTGGCCGGGTTGCTCGCGGCATCGGCGTCCACCAGCGTGTCCCAGAACCAGGCCTCGCCCAGCCTCCAGTCGGCCAGCAGGTTCTTCACCAGGAAGGACGCGGCCGCCATCCGCACGCGGTTGTGCATCCAGCCCGTTTGCCAGAGCTGGCGCATGCCCGCGTCCACCATCGGGTAGCCCGTACGGCCCTGCTGCCAGGCCTTGAGCTCGTCGCCCGACGCCGGCTGCCACTGAAAGCGGTCGAACTCCGGCCGGTAGTTCCGCGTCGCCAGATCCGGATTCTCGTACAGCAGCTGCCAGCAGAATTCACGCCAGCCCAATTCGGAACGGAAGATCCCGACGTCGGCCGGAGCCCCCGGCGCAAAGCTGTGGCGCAGCGTGTGCCAGATCCGGAAGGGGCTGATTTCGCCAAAGCGCAGATGCGGCGAGAGCCGGCTGGTACCTTCGACCCCCGGAACGTCGCGGCCGGTGCCATATTCTGCCGCCGGTCCGTCCACGAAATCCTCGAGGCGGCTGAGGGCGCCTGCTTCTCCCGGTGTCCACGTGCCGGCCAGTCCAGAGCTCCAGTCGGGGCTATGGGGGAGCAGGCCCCAGCTTTCGAGCGTTTCGCTCGCCGGCAGGCTGCCGCTGCGGGTGTGTGCAGGGGCCGGCAGCCGGTCCGGGGCTGCCAGCGGCTGCCGGGGTTCGGCACCGGCCATGCAGGCCTTCCAGAACGGCGTGAACACCTTGTAGGGGCCCCCGCTGCCGGTGCGCACGGTCCACGGCTCGAACATGAGGTTCGCCTGGAAGCTCGTGGCGTTCAGGCCCTCCCTGCTGGCCCAGCTCTTCAGACCGGCGTCGACGGCGCGTTCAGGGCCACCGTAGCGGCGGTTCCACAGCAGCGCGTCTGCCGACGTCTCCACCGCGAGGTCCTGGATGATCCGGTCGGCCGGGCCACGGCGGAGCACCAGCCGCGAGCCCGTGGCCTCCAGCGCGGCGGCCAGGCCGGCCAGGGAATGGTGGAGCCACCACTTCACCGCGCCGCCCAGCGGCCGGATGCCGGGTGACTCCTCATCCAGGACATAGACGACGGTCAGGGGTTGGTGCAGGGCGGCGGCCTCCGCCAGTGCCGGATTGTCATCCAGCCGGAGGTCGTCACGGAGCCAGACAAGGGTCGCAGACATGGATCCACGGTACACGCGCGGCCGCCGGCGCGGGCGCCGGTACGGTGAATCCAGGGCACAACAAGGGCCGGGCTCCGGCGGGCGATCCTGAGGTGTCAGGTTCGCCCGGGAGCCGCCGGACTTCAGCGCTGCCAGCCGGGCCTCGATCTCGGTCTGCTCGCCAAGATCTTCCAGCGAATTGAACTGGGCGTCCAGGCTCGAGGCGGCGAGCTCCTGCTGACCGCGGACCTTGGCTTCCTCGCGGCGGATCTTCTGCTCGAAGCGGCCCACCTCGGAGGTGGGGTCCATGATGTTGATGCTCTTGAGGGCGTCGTGAACCTGGCTTTGGGCCTGCACGGTCTTGGACCGGGCCACCAGCTCATTGCGCTTGCTGGTCAGCTCGTTGAGCTTGCCCTTCATCTGGTCAAGGCCGTGCTTGAGCTTGTCCACCACCTCGGTCTGGGACGCGATGCTCGGCTCGGCAGCCTTGGCCTCGTTCTCGGAACCCATCTGGCGCTGCAGAGCTACCTTGGCCAGGTTGTCGAACTTCTCGGCATCGCCGACGTCGCCCTTAGCCCGGTACTCGTCGGCCTTGCGCGAGGCGGCGAGGGCCTTTCTGCCCCAGTCCTGGGCGTTGCGGACGTCCTCGTTGTAGTCGTCCTGGAGCATGCGCAGGTTGCCGATGGTCTGGGCCACGGCGGACTCCGCCTCCGCGATGTTGTTCGTGTAGTCACGGACCATCTGGTCCAGCATTTTCTGCGGATCTTCGGCCTGGTCCAGCAGCGAATTGATGTTTGCCTTCGCCAGCTGCGCCATGCGGCCGAAAATGGACTGCTTAACCATGGTGTTACCTTTCGTCCTGCTCCGTTGTCTCACTGCTTCCAGTGATCGATGATGTATCGCATCTATCCGCTGTCCGGGCCGTTGCGGCCGGCGCGTGGTCTGTAAAGTTTCCCGTCACTGTTTACCTGCGGGGCGGGCCAACAGGCTAGAAGCTTCCGGAGTCTCCGCCGCCGAAGTCTCCGCCGCCGCCAAAGTCGCCGCCACCCCAGCCGCCGCCGGAATCGTCGCCGCCTCCGCCGCCCCAGCCTCCGCCGCCGCCGCCCCAGCCGCCGCCTCCGCCGTGGAGGATGGAGTTGATGAGGATTCCGCCGAGGATCGCGCCGCCGAGGCCGCCTCCGCCGCTGCCGCCGAACATGCCGCCCCGGCCGTAGCCTTGGCCCTGGTTGGCGTAGCCGCCGAATTGGTCAACGTCGGACTGGGCCAGCTGCGCGGCCTGTGCCGCCAGCGCGTAGGCCTGCTGCGCGTACTGCAAGGCCGTGACAGGGTCGGTGCGGGAAATGGAGAGCGCATAGTCCAGGTTCCGCTGGGCTTCCGCCAGGCGTGTGCGGGCATCGGTGCCCACGCCACCGCGGCGGGCGGTGATGTAGTCCGACGTCGCGCTGATCTGGGCCTGGGCCGACATGATGCTCTGCTGCAGTGAGGCCTGGGCCCGGCGCGCCTGGTCCTGCTGGTCGCGGATTCCGGCCAGGGACTGGTCGAGTGCCTGATGGGCCGTGACCACCCGTTCCAGCGTCGCGATCGGATCAATCTTGCCGCCCTGGATTTCCGCCTTGACCTGGGCAAGCGCAGCTTCCGCCGCGGCCACCGGGCCGGCAAGTTCCGGATGGGCACCGGACTGGATCATAGCCTTCGCCTGGGCCAGGTCCTGGGCGGTATCGACGACGGCGGCTTCCAGGCTGTTGCGTGCCTCGTCGAGGCTGCCGGCCACCTTGGTGATGGCGCCGATCAGCACGTTCGTCTGGTGCAGGCTTTCCTCGGCGGCGCGGACGGCGACCGCGGCGAGGCTGCTCTCACCCGCGGCGAGCTTTTCGTGCGCCGCCGTGGAGGCATTCTGCACGAAGTCGAGCCGTTCCTTGGCCTGTTTGATGTTGTCCGCAACCTGGACCAGGGCGCTCTCGGCGTACTTGGCCCGCAGATCGGTCAGGGACTGTTCGGCGCTGGCAAGCTTTGCCTGGGCGTCAGCGGCGCCGGCGCCGACGGCGGCGAGGGCCTGAGGGGCGTTCTTTTCCAGCTCCCGGAGGGAATCGAAATCCGCTTTCTGTTCCTGCAGCGATGCCAGCGCGGCCTCGGAGCGGCCGATGATTTCAACGAGCCAGCTCCGTTGCTGCTCCTCGGTGTCGGGGATGTGGTCGTCAAGCTGTTGCTGCAGCTTGAACGATTCCGTCATGTGGCCCTTGGCCTCCTGCAGCGCTTTGGTGAAATTTCCCACGGCGGCGTCGCCGTACTGGGCCTGGGCGAATCCGAGCTCCTGCTCGCTGGACTTGATGGCGTCGTCGGCCTCGATCAGCAGCGAATCGCTCTTCCGGCGCAGCTCGGCCACGCTGAGCCCCGCCAGCGGGTCCGGCTGCGAGCCTTCCCCGGCTGACGCGCCCGAACTTTGCAGGGCCTTCTTCCGGCGGCTGCGCAGGTACAGGTACGTTCCAGCTCCGCCCACAGCCACGACGCCGACTCCCACGAGGACGGCGCTGCCCGCTCCGTCGCCGGAGGGCACCGTTCCGCTGCCGCCGCCGGCCGCGTCGCCCACCGCAGCGGCCGTATCAATGGCGGCCTGGGAGAAGTCGCGCTTTCCGCCAGCCAGGTTCGGCACGATGGCGTTCTGGACGATGTTGGACGTCTTGGGATAGATGGCGCTGGCCGAACTGGGTGAGAAGTAGTACTTGCCATCGTCGGACATGGTCAGGATGACGTCGGCCTTGCCCATGCCCTTGTTGGTCGCGACGGCCTGGGCCCACGCCTTGGGGTCGGCCGGATTCTCGAACGTCTTTGCCGTGATGACGTAGAGGTTGTACTTGTGGTCCTTCAGGAGCTTTTGGATGGCGTCCTGGACTTCGGCCTTGCGGCTGCCGAGCACGTTCGCACTGTCCACGATGTTCTGCCCGGACGGAATGGTCACCGGATCTTCGGCCAGGGCTGGAGCGGCGGGGAGCGCCAGCAATCCAGCGACGCCTAGGACGGCGAGGAAACGATTCAACTTAGACCGCATGTGCAACCCTTCAGCACTTCTGGGACCGGTTCGGTCGAACCAGCCGTCACAGAAAGCAGCAGCGCCCCCACGCAGATGTAAAGCCGCAGGTCGCTGTGGCATTTCCATTTGATTCTATGGTGCACCCAAATAGCAGTCCACCTCGGGGAATATGCCACCAGCGAAACGGGCCTAAACTGGGAAACACGGGCCCGCAGGCCGCAAACTGTCCGTTCAGGAACCTCCCAGCAAATGTCCGCTCTAGTGTCAGCCTGAGCGTTCATAGTTATAGGCAGACGAGGACGAAAGGAAGTCTCATGACTGAGAACCCAGTGCCAGGTGTGTCACCGGAGCCGACACAACAGAACCAGGAACCGGCGGGAGTGCGGGAGGGCTCGCCGGAGCAGCCGCATGCCGGCCGCACGCCTGAGGCGGCACCGGGAAATCCGGTATCCGAACGCCCGGCCGCGGGAAGCCCGGCGCCCGAGAACCCGACCCTCCGGCTGGACCGCACCGAGGACGGCGCACCGCGTCCGGTGTACCAGCAGCACCAGCCCCCCGCCGCGGACACCCAGCAGATAGGCGCCCCGGCCCAGCACACAGGCCCCTACGGCGGACCATCGCAGCCCGGCCAAGACCAGCCCTCCCAGCCCGGCTACCCGCCCTACGGCCAGTCCCAGCAAACCCCGTACGGCCAGACGCAGCAAGCCCCGTACGGCCAGTCCCAGTACGGCGCCAACCCCTACGGTGCCCACTCCGGCGGCCAGCCCCAGTCGGGTCCGTCCTACCCTTCCGGCCCGGCCTTTGCGAACGACCCGGCGCACGCCCCCAAGCGCAAGGCGGCATTCGGCGTCCCCACCCTCGTGGCCAGCATCGTTGCCGCCGGCCTGATCGGCGGCGGCGTGGTGGCCGGCAGCAACGTCCTGCTGGGCGACCGTCTTGCCCCGTCCGCCGCGAGCAACACGAGCCAGGCCGGTCCGGTGATCGTCAACAACAGGGACGACGTCAACGCCATCACCGCCGCCGCCCTCAAGGCTTCCCCGAGTGTTGTGACCATCAAAGCCACCAGCGGCAGCGACGGCGGCACCGGCAGCGGGATCATCCTCGACACCCAGGGCCACGTGCTGACCAACACCCACGTGGTGACACTCGACGGCAAGGCCGCCAACGCTTCCATGGAGGTCCGGACCAGCGACGGCAAGGTCTTCTCCGCGAAGATCGTCGGTACCGACCCGCTTTCCGACCTCGCCGTGATCAAGATCGAGAACCCCTCGGGGCTGGTCCCGGCAACGCTTGGTGACTCGGGCAAGCTGAACGTCGGCGACACCGCCGTCGCCATAGGATCGCCGCTGGGACTCACCGGAACAGTCACGGACGGCATTGTCTCAACCCTGAACCGGACCATCAGCGTGGCATCCTCGGCTGCGCCGAAGGACGGTGCGGACAACTCCCAGGGCGGTGACCAGGGCTTCCAGTTCGCACCCCCCGGCGGCGGCGAGACTCCGAACACCGCGGACCAGGGCTCCATCTCGATCAATGTGATTCAGACGGACGCGGCCATCAACCCGGGTAACTCCGGCGGCGCGCTGGTGAACACCAAGGGCGAAATCATCGGCGTCAACGTCGCGATCGCCTCCGCCGGCGGCGACGCGGCCAGCGGAAGCAGCAGCGGCAACATCGGCGTGGGCTTCAGCATCCCCATCAACAACGCCAAGCGCGTGGCCCAGGAGATCATCAGCGCCGGCAAAGCCTCCCACGGGCAGTTCGGCGTCAGCGTGAAGCCCAAGGCCGCAGGGTCGTCCTCCTCCGGGTTCTCGGTGGGCGCGGAGGTCGCGACCGTCGAGTCCGGCTCGGCCGCAGACAAGGCAGGCATCAAGGTCGGCGACGTCGTGACGAAGTTCCAGAACCTGACCATCAGCGATCCCAACCAGTTGACCGCGGCGGTGCGGGAACAAGCCGCCGGGGCCACGGTCAAGGTGACGGTGCTGCGCGGCGGCCAGCTCAAGGACGTCGACGTGACGCTCGGCGCCGCAGCTGAGCAGTAGAGCTGAGCAGTAACCAGAGCAGTAAGAGGCCAGCGCAGCAGTAAACAGCGCAGCGGCAAACAGCGCAGCAGCCAAACAGCGCAGTAGCGGGCAGGCCGGGCGGCACCGAAAAGGTGCGGCCCGGCCTTTGCCGTCCCGGGCCCGTTCACTGACACAGACGTTAACCGTGGCCGCGCTGTCCGGCGGCTATATGGTTAGCTAGGAACAGCCCGGCTGCCGGGCGATCCGTGGCCATGACCCCGTCAGGGGCGGCTGTCCACCCGCATGGAAGGCTGCTGTAGACACAGTGGAAGAAACTCTGAAAATCATTGTGCTGGTCAAGCACGTCCCGGATGCGCAGTTCGACCGCCACCTCACCGGTGAGGCCAACACGGTGGACCGCTCCGAAAGCATCCTGTCCGAACTGGATGAATACGCCCTGGAAGCGGCGCTGCAGCTGACCGAGGCCCGCGGCGGAGAAGCGGCCGGCAACAAGGTCATCGCACTGAGCATGGGCCCGGCCGGGGCCGTCAATGCGGTGAAGAAGTCCCTCCAGATCGGCGCCACGGAAGGCGTGCACCTCAGCGATGAGGCCCTGGCCGGTTCTGATGCCGCGGCCACGTCGCTGGCGCTGGCCGCCGCGATCCGCCACCTGGGCACGGACGTCCCCGCGGACCTCATCCTCACCGGGATGTCCTCCACGGACGGGGAGACCTCGCTGGTCCCGGCACAGCTCGCTGAACGGCTGGGGCTCCCGCAGGTAACTTTCGCCGCGTCCCTGGAGCTCGACGCCGGCAAGCTCACCGCCCGCCGCGACGGCGACACCCACGCGGACACCATTGAGGCCGCACTGCCGGCCGTCGTTTCCGTCACCGACCAGATCAATGATCCGCGGTACCCCAACTTCAAGGGCATCATGGCGGCGAAGAAGAAAACCATCACCACCTTGAGCCTTGCCGACATCGGCGTCGACGCGGCCCAGGTGGGCAAATCCGGTTCCTGGACCGCCGTCGAGACCGCAGAGGCCCGGCCGCCGCGGACGGCCGGCACCATCATCACCGACGAAGGCGACGCCGGCATCCAGCTGGTCGAATTCCTGGCCGCCCAGAAGCTGCTCTAAAGGGGATTATCCGAATCATGGCAAAAGTACTCGTTTTCATCGACAACCCCGGTGCGGCGCTGAAGAAGTCGAGCCTGGAACTTCTCACGATCGCCCGTTCCCTGGGCGAGACCGTCGCCGCCGTCAACGGCGAACTGCACGACGACGCCGCCTCGACCCTGGCCGCCTACGGCACCCAGGCACTGTACCGCCCGTCTGCCGCGGACCTCGACGACTACCTCGTAGGACCCAAGGCGGCATTCCTGGCCGCGGCCGCAAACGCCGCCGGGGCCGGCGTGGTCCTGGCCGAGAACTCGGCCGAGGGCAAGGAAATCGCCGCCCGGCTCGGCATCAGGCTCGGCGCCGGCGTCATCACCGACGTCGTGGCCGTGGACCCCGACGGAACGGCACACAAGTCCGTGCTGGCCGGATCGTACACCACCACCGCGAAGGCCACGACCCCCGTTTCCGTGCTGACCGTGAAGCCCAACAGCGTCACGCCCGAGCCCGCGGTCACCGGCACGGCGCCGGAGAGCATCACTGTCCAGGTCCCTGACGTGACCGCGGCCGCCGCCCGGGTCACGGCGCGCGCCGAAAAGCCTGCCAGCGGACGCCCCGATCTGTCCGAGGCGCGGATCGTCGTGGCCGGCGGCCGCGGCGTGGACGGCAACTTTGGTCCGCTGGAGGAACTCGCCGACGCCCTCGGCGCGGCCATCGGCGCCTCGCGGGCTGCGACGGACGCCGGCTGGATCGGCCACGACGCGCAGATCGGCCAGACCGGCAAGACCGTCGCGCCGCAGCTCTACATCTCCGCGGGCATTTCCGGAGCCATCCAGCAGAAAGCCGGCATGCAGACCGCCAAGGTGATCGTGGCCGTGAACAAGGACGCCGAATCGCCGGTCTTCGAGATCGCGGACTTCGGCATTGTGGGCGACCTCTTCCAGGTCCTGCCGCAGGCCACCGCCGAAATCAAGAAGCGCAGAGGCTGACCGCATGAGCACCACCGCCATGCCGGCACAAAGCCCGTTCGACCCGGAGAGCTCCCGGATCGAGCGGGTGCTTTGTTTCACGGCCCACCCCGACGACATCGATTTCGGCGCCGCCGGCACGGTTGCCGCATGGACCGCCGCCGGAGTCCAGGTCAGCTACTGCATCATGACCGACGGCGATGCCGGCGGCTTTGATCCGGAGCAGCGCGAGGAAATCGTGCGGCTGCGCGTTGCGGAGCAGCAGCGCGCCGCCGCCCTGGTCGGCGTCACGGACATCCATTACCTGCACCAGCGCGACGGCTACCTCGAACCTTCGCATGAGGTGATGCGCGAGGTGGTGCGCCTGATCCGGCAGCTCCGGCCCGACGTCGTGGTGTCCATGCATCCGGAACGCAACTGGAACCGGATCCAGAAGAGCCATCCGGACCACCTGGCCGTGGGGGAGGCCGTGACCCGTGCTGTGTACCCCGCGCTGGAAAACCCGTTTGCGTATCCGGAACTGGCCGAGGCCGGGCTGGAGGCCTACAAATTGCCCTGGCTGTGGCTCTTCGCCGGGCCGGAAGAGCGAGAAAACCACTTCGTGGACGTCACAGAGCATGTGGAGAGCAAGCTGGCCGCCATCCACATCCACGTCAGCCAGCATCCCGACGTCGACGCCATGGAGCGTACGGTCCGCGGCCTCATGCTCGGCACCGGGGCCCGCGCCGGACTTCCCGCCGGGCGCAGCGCCGAGGCCTTCCATGTCGTAACAGTCAACGGCCAGGGGACCATCGCCGGCTTCTAGTGTTGCTGCAGCACAACCTCTGCCATAAGCTGGCCTCTGTTTAAATCATATTTATTTGATGGAAGGCAGACTTTGATGGCGAAGACTGCGCAACACCCCGTTCTTGTGATCATGGGCGTCTCCGGATCCGGCAAATCAACTGTCGCGGGACTTCTGGCCGGCAGGCTGGGCTGGGACCTGGCCGAGGGCGACGACCTGCACCCCGAATCAAACGTCGCGAAGATGCACGCAGGACAGCCGCTGACCGACGAGGACCGGTGGCCCTGGCTCGAAAGCATTGCCGACTGGATCAGGGCCCACACCGGGGCCGGGAATCCCGGCGTCGTGACCTGTTCGGCGCTGAAGAAGCGCTACCGGGACGTCCTGCGCGGCGAAGGGGTGGTCTTCGTGTTCCTCGAGGGATCACGGGACAAGATCTCCGACCGGCTGGCTTCCCGCCACGGGCACTTCATGCCCCCTGCCCTGCTGGAGTCCCAGTTCGACGCGCTCGAAGCCCCCACAGCGGACGAAAACTTCATTTCCCTGTCCGTCTCCGCAACGCCGGCGGAAGAAGCACAGGAAATCATCACCCGACTTAATCTCGACGCTGCCGACGCCAGGCCCTGAGCCTGCCCGCGTTCCGCCGCGACCAAGGAATTTTTGTGAAATCACTGTTAGCAATGCAGCTTCCGGCTGCCGTTGAGGCCGGGACCGGCGTCAATACCCAACTACTGCTCATTGCGGGCCTGGGCATCGCCCTGCTCGTGGTGCTGATCGCCAAATTCAAGTTCCACCCCTTCCTGGCCCTGATCCTGGGGTCCGGATTCGTCGGCCTCGCCGCCGGTGTGGAACCGGCCAAGGTGATCGCCAACTTCGAAGACGGTGTGGGCGGCGTCCTGAAGGAAGTCGGCCTGCTGGTCGCCCTCGGCGCGATGCTGGGCAAACTGCTCGCCGACTCCGGCGGCGCCAACCGGGTGGTCGACACCCTCCTGGCCAAGGCCACCGGAAACAAGCTGGTCTGGTCCATCACCCTCGTCGCCGTGATCATCGGCCTGCCGATGTTCTTCGAGATCGGGCTCGTCCTGCTGCTGCCGGTGATCGTCCTGGTCACGCAGCGCTCGAAGATGCCACTGATGCGCATCGCCATCCCGGCGCTGGCCGGCCTGTCCGTGCTGCACGGGCTGGTGCCGCCGCACCCGGGACCGCTGATTGCGATCAGCGCCGTCAAGGCGGAACTGGGCACCACCCTGGCCCTCGGCATCCTCATCGCCGTCCCCACGGTGATTATCTGCGGCCCGCTCTTCTCCCGTCTGGCGGCCCGCTGGGTCCCGGTGGGCGCCCCCGCCGTCGCCGGCGGCGTCGACACGGTGCACGGCGCGGACATGGAGGGCGTCAAGCGCCCGCCGAACTTCACCGTCACGCTGCTGACCATCCTCTTCCCGGTGGTCCTCATGCTGCTCAGGGCCGTCGTGGACATCATCTGGCCCGACCCCAGGACGGCCCCGGCGATCCGGATGTTCTTCGACTTCGTCGGGCAGCCGCTGGTGGCGATGACCCTGGCCGTCCTGCTGGCCATGGTGACCTTCGGCTACGCCGTGGGCCTGAACGGCGCCAAGATCACGAGCAAGATCGCTGCCAGCCTGGGCCCGATCGCGGGGATCATCCTGATCGTCGGCGCAGGCGGCGGCTTCAAGCAGACGCTGATCGGTGCCGGTGTCGGTGACTCCGTGAAGGCTTGGGCCGAGGGGACCAACATGTCCGTCCTGGTGCTCGGCTTCATCGTGGCAGTTGCCCTGCGCCTGGCGACCGGCTCGGCCACCGTCGCCACAGTGACGGCCGCCGGCATCGTGGCACCGCTGGCCAGTTCGCTGTCGCCGACGCACGCAGCCCTCCTGGCGCTCGCGATCGGTGCGGGCTCGCTGTTCTTTTCACACGTGAACGACGCTGGGTTCTGGCTCGTCAAGGAGCTGTTCGGACTCACGGTGGGCCAGACGTTCAAGACCTGGTCCGTCATGGAAACGCTGATCTCCGTGGTGAGCTTCGGCCTGGTCATGCTGCTCTCGCTGGTCATTTAGCCGGGCAGGAAAGCGGCCGGACAAGACGTCCATCGGCCACAACACAGAAGCCGCCCGGGCCTTGAGTCCTTCTACGGAAGGAGCCAAGGCCCGGGCGGCTTTGTGTGTGCGGGCGGCTTTGCCCTGTCCTGCAGGTTGCTAGGCGTCCAGCGGTGCGGCTGCGACGGTCGGCAGGGTAGGTGACGCGGATCCGCCTTCGGGTTCCACGGTGATGCCCAGCGCGGCAGCGGAACCGATGCCCTTGACCACCGCGGGCTTGGACAGGGCTTCAGCGTCCATGAGGCCCTGTGAGACCGGGGCAGAGCCGTCCTTGGGGATCAGCCACATCTGGTAGACCTTGCCCGTGGGCGGAGCGGGGACGCCGTTCATTTTGACGACGGCTGCGTCCTTGGACGGGGAAATCGACACGGTGGCGGTGCCGCCGCCGTTGACGTCAACGGTGGCCTGGCGGACGTCGCTGGCCTGCATCACCTGATTCAGCGGATCGTTCTGGTTGGCCACGTACGCGCCGACGCCCACGCCGCCCAGGGCGATCACGGCTGCGGCGGCGACGCCGATAAGCCAGTTCCGCATGCCCTGCGGGCGGCGGCGTTCTTCCCTGCGCTGGCGGGCCGCACCGAGTTCGTCGGTGGCGGGCAGTGCGGAGCTGTCGCGTGCCGGATGCGGCAGCACCGGCGTCGCTTGCGGACCCTTGCCGGGAAGGGGCACTGCGGCGGGGATCTGCGCTGCGGCCTGCTCTGCCGTCTGCGCAGGCAGGGATGACATGATCCGGTCCAGCAGCCCGGCCGGAGGCTCTTCCTCTGCGGTGAAGCTGGTGGCCAGGGTCTCCCGGGCCTGCCGGACACGGTCGTTGAAGGCATCCCGGTCTGCTGCCGGTGCGGAGGCGAGGAACTGCTCGATTGCGGTGCGTTCGGCGTCGTCCACGGCGTTGAGGGCGTAGACCTCGGCAAGGTCCACGACGCGGCCGGACGACAGATCGGTGGCGATCTCGGCGGTGAAGCCGCCGGGGAGGCGGTTGTTGTTCTCAGGTGCGTTCATGTCGGTCAATTCAGCTCACCCCCAAGCAGGTCTTCAGTCGGATGAGTCCATCGCGGATGCGGGACTTGATGGTAGGTACTGCGGCATTCAGCCGCTCGGCCACTTCCCGGTAGGTGAGGCCGCCGTAATATGCCAGCCGGACGGACTCCTGCTGCGTATCGGTCAGCGTCTCCATGCACCGGACCACGGCCTCGGCCTCGAGCCGGCTGCCGACTTCGTCCGAGACGGAATCGTGGTCGATCTCCTGGCTGCTGGCACCGTATCTGGCTTCGCGGTCGGTGGCGGACTGCGAGGACCGGACTTTGTCAACGGCGCGGCGGTGCGAGATGGTCATGAGCCAGGCGAGCGGACTGCCGGCGGCGGGATTGAACTTGGCGGCGTTCTGCCACACCTGCAGGAAGACTTCCTGGGTGGTGTCCTCACTGAGTTCGGTGTCGATCAGGACCCGGCGCGCCATGCCGAAGACGCGCCTGGAGGTAAGGCTGTAAAATTCCGCGAACGCCGTCTGGTCGCCCTGGGCAATCAGTGCCAGCAGGCTGCTGAGCCGGCCGTTGATGTCGGCTGAGGTGCCCGCCGGTGCGGCGGCCTCGGGGTTCGGGGCATTCGGAGTTTCCATCACTCCCAAGCATAGGGCGCCTGCAGGCCAACGCGGGCCACTCGGTGCGGCATGCTCTGCGAGTCCGGCCCCTGCCGCACCGGCAGAGGATCTGTCCAGATGTACTGTTTTCACCCGCCGTTCCTCGCTCCCTTCCGTTTCTCCCCATGATGCTTGGTAGACACAATGCCGAGTGGGCGGATTTGGTGTCCGCCTTCAGAAGTGATTCGGCGCAGCCCGGCACCTGGATGGGCGCGGTGCGCGGGAATTCTTTCCCGCGGGCTCCCCACGGGGCCGCCGCCGGTCCTGGCGGGCCTCCGCGGCGGACCGCTACAACTTGGCCCCTGAGAACCCGTTCTGGCGCCACGCCTCGTAGACGGCGATGGACGCCGCATTGGCCAGGTTCAGTGAGCGCAGGGACGGCAGCATCGGCAGGCGGACCCGGGACGTCACCCGGGGACTGTGTTTGACTTCCTCGGGCAAACCCACGGATTCAGGACCAAACAGGAGGACGTCCCCGGCACGGTAGCGGATGTCTGTGTACGTGGTCTCGCCGTCAGAGGTGAAGGCAAATACCCGTTCCGGTTCCAGAGCGGCCCACGCCGCGTCGATGTCCGGGTGGACGGTCACGACGGCGAGGTCATGGTAGTCCAGGCCCGCCCGCCGGAGTTTGGCGTCGGAGAAGTCAAAGCCCAGGGGCTCCACCAGATGCAGTTCGGCGCCCGTGATGGCAGCCAGCCTGATGGCGTTTCCCGTATTGCCGGGGATTTCGGGGGTGTGGAAGAGGATGCGGAACACCTTTCCATCCTAGCGAGCCGCCGGCGTCGAACGCGCCGCGGGCCTTCTGTCCCGGGGGCGCAGGGGAGTGCCCGGGCGGTATCTAGTGCATTCCGCCCAGCAGGCGGGCCAGAACGGGAACGTTGACCGTGTTGGGCGCCGGTCCCGAGCCGAGGAACAACTTGAGGCCACGGGCCAGGCCCGCGGCATTGACCACCTCGACAAGGCCCGAGCCTTCCCCGTACCCGCTTCCCTGGCCGCCGGCGCGGCGGTGCCGGTCGATGACCGGTTGATGCAGATTGCCGTCCGTACTGTGGACAACAATCCAGCCGGTGACATTGAGCTCGGGAAATATGTCCTGCATCCGGCGCACGATGTGGCCCAGTTGGGGCGGGGCGACGGAGCGTCCGCCGTGGGTCAGCGTGCTGCCGTTCCATGCATAGGCGCCCGGCGGCAGGAGCATGGATCCCACGATCGCGAGCCGGTACCCGGCCAGGACGGCGTGGTCGATGTGGCTGTTGTCCGCCGGGGACTGCAGCCCGTTGACGAGGCGCGCCGCCGGGATGGTGGTCAGGATCTGCCTGCTGATGAGCTGCACGGTGCGCATCTCGCGTTGGATCCGGGCTTCGGCGCCGAAGATTCCGCGCTTGCGGGGCATGCCGTGGACCTGCTGTCGGGCCACGCTGGCGGGAATCAGCGGCACCGCCGACCCGCCGTCAAACTGCTCGAACGGCGGAACGTAGACGGGTGGGTCCGCGGCCGTATTCCGCGGCGTGTTCGGCCGTCGCACGTTGGCCGAGGCCCGGCTGCCCGCGGCCGGCGCGTCGAAGTGGGCGCCCTCGTCGCCGGCGGGAGACGCATACGCCCCGCCGGATGCGCTGCCGTAGGAGCGGTCATAGTCCGCGCGGCGCTTGGTGTCGATGAGTGTCTCGTAGGCGAGGGTGACGCGCCGAAACGCGGCCGGATCGCCGCCGTGGTCCGGGTGGGCGGTCCGGGCGGCCTTGCGGTACGCCACTTTGATGTCCTTCTCCGTCGCCGTCACGGGGATCCCGAGGACCTGGTAGTGCGAGCTGCTGCCCTGCGTCAAACAGAGATCCTTTTCATTGATGGTGCCGGCGGTGGGAATGCCGGACCGTTCGTGGGCGTCCGGCGTGCCCAGTTTAACCGGCTGGAGGGATAACGACTGCGTGTACAGGGATGGTTCCCGGCGGCTGGCATAATTGCGCGCATGCTGATCGCCGTCGCCGTCAACCCGCGCGCATCCTTTGGCCGGGCGCGGCACGCCGGGAAGGACGCGGCGGCGCACTTCCGTGCAGCCGGGGCGGAGGTCCTGCTGCTGTGCGCTGACAGCTATGCCGGGCTCGCGCAGGCCGTTGAGGATGCGCTGGAGTCAGGCGTGGATGCCCTCGTGGTGGTGGGCGGCGACGGCATGGTGCACCTGGGGCTCAATGCGATTGCCGGTGCCGGCCGTCAGGTTCCGCTGGGCATCATTCCCACCGGGACGGGCAACGATACGGCCCGGGCGCTGGGCCTGCCGCTGCACAACCTCACGGCGGCCTGCGAACGGGCGCTGGAGTCTTTGGCCGACGGCGGTCGGATGATCGACGCCGGCAGGATCACCGCTGGAGGATGCTCCCGCTTGTTTGCGGGCGTCGTCTCGGCCGGATTCGATGCCGCCGTCAATGAGCGGGCCAATGACTGGCGTTGGCCGCGCGGCAAGATCCGCTACCAGCTCGCCATGCTTCGGGAACTGGCGTCGTTCCGGGCCATCGATTACACGGTCACGGCCGACGGCGAGCGGTGGCAACAGGGCGCCATGCTGATTTCCGTCGCCAACGGCCAGTCGATCGGCGGCGGGATGAGGATTGTCCCGGAAGCCGTCCTCGATGACGGCTACCTGGACCTCTTCATTGTCAGCCGGCTGTCCCGGACCGGGCTGCTGGCCGTGTTCCCGAAAGTGTTTGCCGGCAAGCACGTGGGCCACCCCGCCGTGCAGCTTCGCCGGGTCCGCACCGTGGAACTGTCGGCAAGCAACATCGTGGCCTACGCCGACGGCGAGCGGATCGGGGCGCTCCCGATGACCATCGAGGTCGTTCCGCGGGCCGTCTGCGTTTTGGCGTAGTGGCGTGCCCGGCGTCTTCGCTTAACTGCTGAGGACCAGCCGATTGGCCTAGCTGCCCGGCGTAGCGGCCGGCGCGGCCTTGCGCGGGGACAGCCTGTTCAGTGCCAGGGCGCCCACGAGCAGCCCGAAGTCACGCAGAGCGACATCGTAGAAGCCGCCGAGGATGATCAGGTTGATGATGATGCCCAGCAGCCAGGCGGCCACAAGCGCCGATCCGAAGCGCGGGCGCAGCGCCACGGCTACACCGGCGGCGATTTCCACCACGCCAACGATGTACATGATCGTCTGGGCCGGCAGCGGGACCACCTGGGTCACCACGGGGGCCAGATACATGGTCCAGTCGGTCAAAAGGTTCGTGAACTTGTCAAGGCCGAACAGGATCGGCGCAACCGTGAAGACGGTCCGCAGCAACAGGAAGGCCTGGCGGTCCCTTGCGAGCTGATGCGTCGGAGTGGCGAGGGCTGGGGAAACTTTCATGGCATTACTCCTTCTAAAAATGGATACTTCGATTTTAGAGGGCCGCACGAGGATTAAGCAATGATTCTTGTTTTTAGAGATATTCTTGTCTCATGACCAAGCTTCCGTGGAACAAAAGGCTTGCGGCGGTCGCGTCGCTGGGAGACGAGAGCCGCAGGAGGCTGTTTGACTTCGTCGCCTCAGCGGCGGATGCCGTTGGCCGGGACGATGCAGCCCAGGCCGTGGGCCTGGCGCGGAGCACCGCCTCCTTCCATCTGGACCGGCTGGTGAAAGACGGGCTGCTGGCCGTAGAGTTCCGCAAGCTAGGAGGGCGGGAGGGCCCCGGTTCCGGCCGGCCCGCCAAGCTGTACCGGGCCGCCGTGGACGAGGTCGCGGCCTCCGTTCCCGACCGCCACTATGACCTCGCCGCCGAACTGCTGGTGTCCGCGATCGAGGACGCAACCAGCGGCGGCGGATCGCCGCGTGAGGCCCTGCTCCGGGCTGCCCGCGCCAGGGGGCAGTCAGTGGGTGAGTCGGCAGCCCGCGCAGCCGGCCGCGAGCCGGAGGGGGCCGCCGGGGCGGCGGAGGCGGACTCCGCCGGCGGTCCCGATGGCACCGGTCCGTTCGCAGACTTCCTGGCGGGGCAGGGCTACTGCCCGGCGGACGACGGCGGCGGGGGACTGGTGCTGCTGAACTGCCCGTTCCATCGCCTCGCTGCCGGGCACGCAGACGTGGTGTGTGCCATGAGCGGCGCCTTCCTCGGCGGGGCCTCAATGGCCCTGGGGATCGACCCGGGCCGGATCGAAGCGCTCGCCATCGAAGATCTCAGGGAGCAGGGCGGCGCGCAGCCCGGGCAGTGCTGTGCCCGTATTCTGCCATCGTGACCGGGCTGCCTGCGTGACCCGCCCTGCCTGAATCGGCGGCGACCGTCCCGGCCGGGGCCCTGCCGGTGGGCCGGCCGGCACTGCGGGCCTGGCCCTTGATTCCGGTCAGCAGGACGCCGGCGATCACCAAGAGGCCGCCTACGATCTGCACGAGGGTGAGCGGCGTCCCGAGCAGCACGGTGATGATCGCGGTGAAGACGACCATCAGGTTGAGGTAGTTTCCCGCGGTCCCGGGCGGGGTGGTTTTCAGCGCCAGATTCCAGAGGAGATAGGAACCAAGGGACGGGAACAGGGCGATGTACGCCATTGACCAGCCTTCGGCCGCGGTGTCGGGAAACTGCACTTTCATGGCGAGGGCAAACGGCGCCAGCGTCACGGTCGCGATCACTACCTGCACCGCTGTGGCGGCGATGGGCGGCACAGTCAGCCGGCGGGCAATGATCGTGTAGAAGCCCCAGACGATGATCGCGCCGATCATCATGAGCTCACCGGTGTTGATGGAGAGGCTGACCACGCGGGCCAGGTCGCCCTGGGTCAGGACGAGCAGCACACCCAGCAGGCCAAGGCAGATGCCGAGCCAGCCCAGCCGTGTGGTCTTCTCGCCGAGCAGGACGATCGCCATGACCGCGATGAGGGCCGGGTTTGCAGCCGTCATCAGGGAGGCGTTCATCGCGGATGTGAATCCGAGCGCGCCGTAGAGCAGCAGCGTATAGCCGCTCATGCCCAGGACACTCAGCAGCAAGAGCACTCGCCAGTGGCGCAGCACGGCGGCCCAGTCGGGCCTTTCGATGAAGTGGGCCAGGACCAGCAGCGGCACGGCGGCCAGGGTCCAGCGCCAGAAGGTCAGCTCCAGCGGGGTCATGGAGGCGACGGCGGCCCGTCCGACGACGAAATTGCCGGACCAGAACAGTGCGGCCAGCACAAGGCAGAGGGGCGCTTTCACCGCTTGAATGTACACCAGCACTGTTTTCTTCACAGTCCCTTCGCCCCGTCCCTCCGCCCCGGGCCTATGCCTTCGCCTTAACGCTGCGCCTTCGCCCTGGCGCCGCGGCGGCCCGGGTGAGCGCAGGTAGAATTGGGCTGTGCCTGTCTACCTCGATCACGCCGCCACCACCACCCTCGCCCCGGAAGCGCTGGCCGCACTGACGCGCGAACTGGCCCGGACCGGCAACCCCTCCTCGCTGCATGGAGCGGGCCGCCGTGCCCGGCGTTCCGTGGAGGACGCGAGGGAAGTACTCGCGGCGGCCGCGGGCGCCCATCCCTCGGAGGTCATCTTTACCTCAGGCGGGACCGAGGCGGACAACCTGGCGGTCAAGGGCCTGTACTGGGCCCGCCGTGCCGAGGATCCTGCGCGTAACCGCATCCTGTGTTCCGCCGTCGAACACCACGCGGTGCTGGACACCGTCGAATGGCTCGAACGGCATGAGGGCGCCGAGGTTTGCTGGCTCCCGGTGGATGCCGCGGGCGTCGTGGACCTGGCCGTGCTCGAAGCCGAGCTGTCCCGGGATCCGGGCTCGATCGCACTGGTGAGCGTCATGTGGGCCAACAACGAGGTCGGCACCATCCAGCCCGTCGCCCGGGTTGTGGAACTGGCCCACGCTGCCGGCGTACCGGTCCACTCCGACGCCGTCCAGGCCTTCGGCTCCCTGTCCGTTGACTTCCGCGGGACGGGCCTGGACGCCATGTCCGTCTCCGGGCACAAGATCGGCGGACCGGTCGGCGTCGGTGCGCTGATCCTGGGCCGGGCGGTGAAGCTGACCCCCGTCCAGCATGGCGGCGGGCAGGAACGCGACGTCCGTTCCGGGACGCTGGACACCGCCTCGATCGCCGCGTTTGCCGCGGCCGCCGAGGCCGTTGCCGCGAAACTCCCCGAGGAAGCGGCCAGGATCGCGGCCCTTCGGGACCGGCTGATTGAGGGGGTCCGTGCTGCCGTCCCCGAGGCCGTCCTGCGGGGTGCCCCGGGCCCCGGGCGGCTGCCCGGCAATGCGCATTTCACGTTCCCCGGCTGCGAAGGGGACTCGCTGCTGTTCCTGCTGGACCTCGCCGGCGTCGAGTCCTCCACGGGCTCCGCCTGCACCGCGGGTGTTCCGAGGCCCTCCCACGTGCTGCTGGCGATGGGCCTGGATGAGGACACTGCGAGGGGGGCGCAGCGCTTTACGCTCGGGCATTCCTCGACCGACGCCGACGTCGATGCCCTGCTCGCTGCGCTGCCGGGAGCCTATGCGCGGGCCCGCCAGGCGGGCATGGCCGGGCATGAGTCCAGCATCCAGACCGCGGGAACGGTCGCGCGGGAGTCTGCCCGTCAGGCTTCCGGCAGGAGCTGATCCAGAGCTAATCCAGGAGCTGATCCAAGGGTACCGAGGAGTCGGCAAGCAGGTCCGGGCTCACGGCGGTGCGTGCGTTGATGAGCGACTTGATCGCCTTCTGCGGCTTGGCGGCGCGGGGCCAGTTGACGTTCATTCCGGCGATCACCCGGCCTTCCTGCTGCCAGAAGGCAATGAACTCCTTGTCCGCCAGTGAGCCGCGGATGACCGGCGGGCCGGCAACGAGCGTCGGGAAGCCCGAGTACTCCATGCTGACGTCGTACTGGTCCGTGTAGAAGTACGGGATGGTGTCCAGCGTGGCGTCGAGGCCGAGCATCGCCTTGGCTGCCACCTTGCCGCCATTGAGGGCATTGGACCAGTGCTCGCTGCGGTGGTGCTCGCCGGTTAACGGGTGCAGGGCATTCGCGACGTCGCCGGCGGCGAAGATCCCGGGCGCCGAAGTCCGCAGCGACGCGTCGGTGAGGATGCCGTTGCGGATCCCGAGGCCGGCCGCCTCGGCCAAGCCGACCTCCGGCACGACGCCGACGGCGATGACCACCAGGTCGGCGGGCAGCATTTCGCCGGCATCGGTGACCACTGCCGTCGCCCGTCCCGACTGCCCCTGAATCCCGGCAGCAGACGCCGGAAGCCTGAACCGTACACCGTGGGCCTCGTGCAGCTCGCGGAAGAAGCCACCCAAGTCCGGGCCGATCGCCGCGCCCAGCGGCACGTCCTCCAGCCCCATCAGGGTGACCGTGTTTCCAAAGGTGCTGGCAGCGGCGGCCAGTTCCATCCCGATCCAGCCGGACCCGACCATGACCACGTTCAGGCCACCTTCGGCGAGGCGGGCGTGCAGGCGCCGGCTGTCCTCCACCGTCCGGAACGTGCTGACGCCGTCGAGCCCGCTGCCGGGCAGCGGGATGGTCCTGGGCCGCGCTCCCGTGGCGAGCAGGAGCGAGCCGTACTCCAGCCGCTGCCCGTCCTCCAGAACCACGGCCCGGGCCGCCGGGTCCAGCGCCGTGGCCTGGACGCGGAGCCGGAGGTCGACGTCGTTCGCGTCGTACCAGTCCTCGGGCACCACCGGCAGGGTGTCGTCGCCGGCCTTGCCCAGCAGGTACTCCTTGGACAGCGGCGGGCGCAGGTAAGGCGGGTGGGACTCGGCGGCCACCAGCACGACGGGGCCGCCGAATCCCTCCGCCCGCAACGTCTTGGCGGCGGTGGCACCGGCCAGCCCGCCGCCCACGATCATGATGTTCCCGACAGCCATGTCCGCTCGATTCCCGCGAGTGCGCATTCCCGTTTTCTAAAACCGCTTATCCTGACGCTAGAAGGGGGACGCGGCCCCGTCAAGGCCTTTTGGGGAGGATTCGGCGTGGCGATAGAATGGCGGGGCAGGCATTGTGCTATTTCCGGGGGCCAGCAGTACCAGCGCCGTTGAGCCCAGTTGTGAAGCCCAGCAGTACTGCAGCTTGTGAACAGCATCCCCGGAGCCTGCGACACCCCGAACCCTAGAGAAAGCCAGTATGCGAGTTCTTGCAGCCATGAGTGGCGGCGTCGATTCCGCCGTTGCCGCCGCCCGCGCCGTTGAGGCGGGGCACGACGTCGTCGGCGTCCACCTCGCGCTGTCCCGGATGCCGGGCACCCTGCGAACCGGCAGCCGAGGCTGTTGTACGATCGAGGACTCCCGTGACGCCTGGCGTGCCTGCGACATCCTCGGGATCCCGTACTACGTCTGGGACTTTTCCGAGCGGTTCAAGGAAGATGTCGTCCAGGACTTCATCGATGAATACGCCGCGGGCCGCACCCCCAATCCCTGCATGCGCTGCAACGAGCGGATCAAGTTCGCCGCCCTGCTGGAGAAGGCCATCGCCCTGGGCTTCGATGCCGTGTGCACCGGCCACTACGCCAAGGTCATCACCGACGCCGACGGCAACCCCGAACTGCACCGCGCTGCGGACTGGGCCAAGGACCAGAGCTATGTGCTCGGGGTACTGACCCACGAACAGCTCAAGCACTCGATGTTCCCGCTGGCTGAGACGCCGTCCAAGGCTGAGGTCCGCGCGGAGGCGGAGCGTCGCGGCCTCTCCGTGGCGAACAAGCCGGACAGCCACGACATCTGTTTCATCCCCGACGGCGACACCGCCGGCTGGCTCGCCGAGAAGATTGAAATGACCACGGGGGACATCGTGGACGAATCCGGCGCGAAGGTCGGCGAGCACCCGGGCGCCAACGCGTTCACCGTGGGCCAGCGGCGCGGGCTGAAGCTCGGCACCCCGGCCGCGGACGGCAAGCCGCGGTTCGTGCTGGAGATCCGGCCCAAGGAGAACAAGGTGGTGGTGGGCCCGGAGGCGCTGCTCGCCATCGACGAAATTCGAGGCATCAAGGTGTCCTGGGCGGGGCTGCCCATCGCCGAGGTGGCAACGGGCGAAGAGTTTGACTGCTACGCCCAGGTCCGCGCCCACGGCGACCCCGTCCCGGCCCGCGCACACACGGCGGGCGACGAGCTGGTGGTCACCCTCACCGAGCCGCTGCGCGGCGTGGCCCCCGGCCAGACCGTCGTGCTCTACCAGGGCAGCCGCGTGCTCGGCCAGGCCACCATCGATGCCGCGCGCTCACTGCAGCGGGCCGCTCTCTAGCCGCCCGCCACACCGAATCCAGCGAAGGGTCCCGCCATCTAGCGGGGCCCTTCGTCGTTTCACCCCACGGCCGGCGGGCCAGCGACCCTGCCGAAGATCCGGGTGGAATCCTGAAGAAAATGAGAGAAACCTTCGAATCGTGTAAATTTTGTGTCTCAACTCACAAAATGCAACGTTTCACCGAATGATTGTCTGGTTGAATCTAGGGATCAGCAAAGCGTGCCGCCCGACGAGTCCTTCGTTTCACTTCGGGCTGCGCTAGAACGCATCGAACAGAAAGTTCACAGATGGCAATGAACAAAAAGGCCTGGCAGAGCGTCATCGCGCTCGCCGGGGTTTCCGCCTTTGCACTGACGGCCTGCACCGGGCCGACCGGCGGCGCTGGCGGGTCATCAGCCGCAGCAAGCGGTCCGATCGCCTACGGCACCACGGACAAGGTCACAGCCTTGGATCCGGCGGGCGCCTACGACAACGGTTCGTTCATGGTGATGAACCAGATCTACTCCTTCCTCCTCAACTCGAAGCCGGGCAGCGCAGATCCCGTGCCGGACCTGGCCGAGTCCGCGTCCTTCACCTCGCCGACCGAATACACGGTCAAGCTCAAGCCGGGCCTCAAGTGGGCCAACGGCCACACGCTCGACTCCAAGGACGTCAAGTTCTCCTTCGACCGGCAGACCAAGATCAACGATCCCGCCGGTCCCGCAAGCCTGCTGACCAACATCGAAAGCATCACCGCCCCCGATGCGAACACCGTGGTCTTCAAGCTGAAGCAGGCGAACGACCAGACCTTCGCCCAGATCCTCAGCAGCCCCGCCGCGCCGATCGTAGACGATGAAGTCTTCCCGGCCGACAAGCTGCTTGACGACGACTCGATCGTCAAGGCCAAGGCCTTCTACGGCCAGTATGTGATCGACACGTACAAGAAGAACGAGCTGGTCAGCTTCAAGGCATTCCCGGACTACCAGGGTGTCCTCGGCAAGCCGGCCAACGACGCCGCCACCATCAAGTACTACGCCGACCCCACCAACATGAAGCTGGACATCCAGCAGGGGAACATCGACGTCGCGAACCGCAGCCTGAGCGCCACCGACGTCGATGACCTGAAGAAGGACTCCAAGGTCAAGGTCAACGTTGGCCCCGGCGGCGAAATCCGCTACATCACGTTCAACTACGACACCATGCCGTTCGGTGCCAAGGCTGCCGACGCCGATCCGGCCAAGGCGCTCGCCGTCCGCCAGGCCATCGCGAACCTCGTTGACCGCCAGTCCATCGCGGACCAGGTCTACAAGGGCACCTACCTGCCGCTGTACTCCAACGTTCCCAGCGGCTTCCTCGGTGCCAATGAATCGTTCAAGGACGCTTACGGCGACGCCGGCAAGCCGAGCCTGGACAAGGCCAAGAAGGTCCTGGCCGACGCCGGTGTGACGACCCCCGTCTCGATGAACCTGCAGTACAACCCGGACCACTACGGCAAGTCCTCCGGCGACGAGTACGCCATGATCAAGGACCAGCTGGAGAAGTCCGGTTTGTTCAAGGTCAACCTGCAGTCCACCGAATGGGTCACCTACAGCAAGGCCAGCCGCGCCGATGAATACCCCCTGTTCCAGTTCGGCTGGTTCCCGGACTTCAGCGACGCCGACAACTACCTGACCCCGTTCTTCCCGGAGGGTGGCTTCCTGAAGAACCACTACAACAACCCGACCGTCAACGACCTGATCAGCAAGCAGCTCACCACCGTCGATAAGACTGAACGCGAGTCCACGATCAAGGATGCGCAGAATGCCCTCGCCAAGGACATCTCCACGCTTCCGCTGCTCCAGGGCGCGCAGGTTGCCATCTCCGGCAGCGGTGTCAAGGGTGTCGATACCACCCTCGATGCCTCCTTCAAGTTCCGTTTGGGAACTATTTCCAAGTAAGGCTGCACCTGTGCTGACCTGACCAGCCTGCCAGGCGGGGCGCCCTCGAGGCGCCCCGCCTTTGCTGGTCATTGCCGCACCCTGCAGTCCACGCCGGCCCGCCCAAGGCCGCGACAGCACAATCTTAGGTACCAATGACAACATTGACTGAGGCGCCGCTAAACGACGCCGACGGACTTCTTCCGTCCAAGAAAAAATCCTCGGGTGGGGGCTTGGGGACCTACATCCTGATCCGGTTCTTCCTGATCATTCCGACCATATTCATTCTGGTGACGTTGGTCTTCTTCCTGATGCGGGTCATCGGCGACCCCATCACCGCCGCCCAGGGCGGCAGGCTTCCCCCGGAGGCGCTCGCGCAGCGCATCCACGACGCCGGCTACGACCGCCCGATCCTCGTGCAGTACCTCGAATACGTTGGCCAGGTGGCGACCGGCAACTTCGGCACCACCATCACCGACCGCCGGCCCGTGGTCGAAATGATCATCACGTTTGGCACGGCAACCCTGGAACTGGCCATCAATGCCCTCATCGTGGCGCTCTTGGTCGGCATCCCGCTCGGGCTTATCTCCGCCTACAAGCGCGATAAGGCACCCGACGCCGTCCTGCGGTTCTTCGCCATCCTCTGCTACGCCACCCCGGTGTTTTTCGCCGGCCTGCTGATGAAGCTGGCCTTCTCCGTCTGGCTCGGCTGGCTGCCCGTCGCAGGACGGGCCTCCACCAGGACCGAACTGGCCATGGGAAGCCTGGCCGCACCGACCGGGATCTACTGGCTGGATGCCTTGCGCAGCGGCAACATGGCCGCGTTCGGCGACGTCGCGGCCCATTCAGTCCTCCCCGCGCTCACCCTCGGGCTTCTGACGGCAGGGGTCTTCCTGCGGCTGGTCCGCACCAACGTCATCGGCACGCTCGGCAAGGACTACGTCGAGGCCGGCCGGTCCCGTGGCGTCAGCAATTACCGGCTCGTGACCAAGCATGCCTACAAGCCTGCCCTCATCCCGATCATCACGGTCATGGGGCTCCAGATTGCCCTCCTGCTCGGCGGCGCCGTCCTCACGGAGTCCACCTTCGAGTGGAAGGGCCTCGGCTACCAGCTGGTGCAATACCTGAACGCCCGCGACTTCGTGGCCGTCCAGGGGATCGTCGTAATGCTGGCGGTCATCGTTGCCGTCACGAACTTCATCGTGGACGTCGTCGCAGCCCTGATCGACCCGCGAGTGAGGTACTAGCCATGAATGCAACCAAAGTAAGCGGGCGCAAGCAGCCCCTCATCTACCGGCTGCCGGTGATCTCGCATTTCCGCTCGAGCGTCGGGCTGCAACGCTTCATGCTCGTCACGGGCATGGTGCTGGCCGCCGTCTTCCTGCTCGTCGCCGTGTTTGCGCCGTGGATCGCGCCCTACGGGTTTGCCCAGCTCAGCGACGCCGCCGGTCCCTTCCCGACACAGCAGCCCCCCAGCCCGGCCCACATCTGGGGCACCACGGTTGGTGGCTATGACGTCTATTCGCGGGTGCTCTGGGGTGCCCAGACGGCCGCCGTGGTGATCATCGTCGCCGTCGCGATGTCGATCTTCCTCGGCGTAGCCCTCGGACTCGTCAGCGGCTACTTCGGCGGCTGGCTCGACCGGGTGTTCGTGGTGGTCGCCGATGCGATCTACGCTTTCCCGTCCCTGCTGCTGGCCATCGTGATGTCAATCGTCATCAGCCACGGCCAGTCCAGTTTCTGGGGCGGCATTGTTGCCTGCTCCATTTCCATCTCGGTGGTGTTCGTCCCGCAGTACTTCCGCGTCATCCGTGCCGAGACCATCCGGCTGAAGGCGGAGCCGTACGTCGAATCGGCCAAGGTGGTAGGTGCCTCCAGCATCCGCATCATGGGTCGGCACATCTTCAAGAACGCAACCCGCACGCTGCCGTTGATTTTCACGCTGAATGCGTCCGAGGCCATCCTGACCCTGGCGGGCCTTGGCTTCCTGGGGTTCGGCATCGAACCGACCTCCGCCGCCGAGTGGGGCTATGACCTGAACAAGGCCATTGCAGACGCCTCCTCGGGCATCTGGTGGACCGGTGTCTACCCCGGTACGGCGATCGTCCTGACCGTGCTTGGGCTGACCCTCGTCGGTGAGAGCATCAACGACCTCAACGATCCCCGCCTGCGGGGCCGCAAGAAGGCTGTGGCAGGCAAAGGCGGACCGGACTCCACCGCCGGCACCCAGGCTGCACTCGAAGCAGAATCGAGAGTTCTATGACCATCAACATCGACAAGCCGGGCGCAGGCGCAGGCCCGGTCCTGGACATCGACCACCTTAAAGTCACCTTCGCGACCGACGCCGGGGATGTGTACGCCGTCAAGGACGTCAGCCTCGAGGTCAACCCCGGCGAAGTCGTCGCCATTGTTGGCGAGTCGGGATCCGGCAAGACCGTGACGGCCAAGACCATCCTGGGACTTTTGCCGGAGACGGCCATCAGCCAGGGCGCTGTCCTGATCAACGGCAACAACGTCATCAGCGTCAGTGAAGCCAAGCTGCGGGAGATCCGCGGCCGCGACGTGGCCATGGTGTTCCAGGAGCCATCCACCGCCCTGAACCCGGTCTTCACCGTGGGGTGGCAGATTGCCGAGGGCATCCGCGCACACGCCGGCAGCGGCGGCCGCAGCAAGGTCTCGGCCAAGGAGGCCAAGGCGCGGGCAATTGAGGCCCTCCGCAAGGTGGGCATCCCGGACCCGGAGACGCGGGTCAACTACTACCCGCACCAGTTCTCGGGCGGCCAGAAACAGCGCGTCGTGATTGCCGCCGCGCTGGCCCTGAACCCCGGCCTCATCGTGGCCGACGAGCCCACGACCGCCCTGGATGTCACCGTGCAGGCCGAGATCCTTGAACTGCTGCGGGACCTGCGCGACAACTACGGGACCTCCATCGTGCTGATTACGCACAACATGGGCGTCGTCGCCGACCTCGCCGACCGCGTCGTGGTCATGTACCAGGGCGACGTCGTGGAGGAGGCATCCTCACGGGTGCTGTTCGCCGAGCCCAAGGAGGACTACACCAAGAAGCTCCTCGCCGCCGTCCCGCACCTGGGCCGCAACTCCGCCTCGGAGGGCATGGTCGAACGCGCCCACCAGGGCGGCAAGGTGCTGGTCGAGGCAAAGAACCTGACCATCGAGTATCCGGGGCGGCTCGGCAGCCCGGCGTTCAAGGCCGTCGACGGCGTCAGCTTCACCGTCTCCGAAGGCGAAGTCTTCGGCCTCGTGGGGGAGTCCGGCTCCGGCAAAACCACCATCGGCCGGGCAATCGCCGGCCTGAACCGCACCACGGGCGGCAGCCTGAAGGTGCTGGGCTACGAGATGCTGAACTTCAAGGAGCGCACCTTCAAGCCGCTCCGCAAGGAGATCGGCTTCGTGTTCCAGGACCCGGCGGCCTCGTTCAACCCGCAGCTGACCATCGGCGACTGCGTGGCGGAACCGCTGATCATCCACTCCAACCCGACCGCGGCCGAGGCGCGCAAGAGGGTCGGCGAGCTGCTCGAGTCCGTACAGCTGCCGGCGTCGTACGCTGACCGGTTCCCGCACGAACTCTCCGGCGGGCAGCGCCAGCGCGCCTCCCTGGCGCGGGCGCTCATCCTGAACCCGAAGCTGCTCATCGCCGATGAGCCGACGTCGGCCCTGGACGTGTCCGTGCAGGCCGTGGTGCTGGAACTGTTCAAGGAGATCCAGCAGGAGTTCGGTTTCGCGTGCCTGTTCATCAGCCACGATCTCGCCGTGGTGGACATGCTCTCCCACTGGGTGGGGGTGCTCTACAAGGGCAAGATGGTGGAGCAGGGCCTCGGCAACCAGGTGATGGGCAACCCGCAGCACGACTACACGAAGAAACTCATCGCTTCGCTGCCCGTTCCGGATCCCGACGAACAGGCAAGGCGCCGCGAGGCATTCAAGGCCGTGCTCCACAGCTAACTGCCAGAACCGGGCACCGGCCCGATTGAGTGCGGCCCGCTCCGGCGGCCCGGGCTCCGGCAGGGCCGGGCTCCGGCAGGGCCGCAGCCACATGGGCATGCGCACCGTTCGCCATGAACGGTGGGCATGCCCATTGGTGTCTCCGCGGGCGGCCCGCAACGGTGCTTAACAGCGGGAGGCGTTGGCCCCCGAACCCCTAGACTGGGTCAATGACCGAGCAGAACCCCAATCTTCCCGAAACCGATTCCTACGACCCGGCGGCAAGTTCCCTGGCCGGTTCCGTGGATCCCGCGGTCATGGCGGAGCTGCTGTCGATCCGCTCCAGCATCGACAACATCGATGCCACCTTGGTCTTCCTCCTCGCCGAACGCTTCAAAGCCACCCAGAAGGTCGGCTTCCTCAAGGCCGCGCACCAACTTCCCGCCGGGGACCCGGGCCGCGAAACGGCGCAGATCGCCCGGTTGCGGCACCTCGCCGCCGAGGCCCACCTGGACCCGGCGTTCGCGGAGAAATTCCTGAACTTCATCATCGGCGAGGTCATCCGCCACCACGAGGCCATCGCCGAGGACCACCAGGCCGCCCAGGCCTCCGGCTCCGCGGACGCCGCCCGCGCCGCGGGCGCCTAGCCATGGCCGCATCAGAGGCTCCCGCACCGGGCCAGGTGACCGCGACAGCCCTTGGCCCCTGGCCGGGCGAGGACCCGGCCGAGGCCGCGCGCATCATCCGCGGTGAACTGGGCAGCCCGCACCTGCCGTTCCTCGCCGAACTTCCCGACCGCGGCGTCGGCTCCGATGCCCTGGGCCGGACCGCCTCATTGCTCGTGGAACTCGCCGTCGACGTCCAGCCGCATGGATGGCGGTTCGTGGACCGGCCCGGCAAGGACCTGCAGCGGGCCAAGTCGGCCCTGTCCACCGACATCAACATCCTGGCGGACGTGATCGGCGTCGAGGAAGTGCCGTCGGACGATATCAAGATCCAGCTGCGCGGGCCGCTCAGCCTTGCCGCCGGCCTGCACCTGCACAACGGTGAGCGGGCCCTGATCGACTACGGCGCCCGCCGGGACATCGCAGACTCCCTCGCGGCAGGCGTGGAAGGCTACCTCAAGCGGGTGGCGGCGGCCGCCCCCGGTGCCCGGATCGTCGTCCAGATCGACGAGCCTGAAATTGCCTCGGTGCTGGCCGGCACCATTCCCACCGCCAGCGGTTACCGGACCCTGCGCTCGGTGCCGGGCCGGGAGATTACCGAGTCCTGGCAATTGGTGATCGACGCGCTCCGGGCCGCGGGCGCCGTCGAAACCGTAGTGGCGGTCTCCGAGGTCGAGGCGCCGTTCGAGCGGATCCTGGCGGCAGGCGCGGATGGAATCGCCGTGCCGCTACGGGCCCTGACCTCGCGCCAGTGGGAACAACTCGCGGGCGCGGTGGAGGCCGGCAAGCGGCTATGGGCCGGAGCGCTGGACGTGGCTGACCCTGCCGCGTCCCTGCCAAGGGTCCGCGACGTCGTGGAAGACGTGTGGCGCCCATGGCGGCAGCTGGGTCTCCCTGCGTCCACGCTCGGGGCCCTCCGGGTCACGCCGTCGGAGGGCCTGGCACGGCACTCACCCGCCACTGCGGCTGCGGTCCTGACCCGCCTGACCCAGGTCGCGGACGGCCTCAACCAGCTCGCCCTCGGCTAGCCCGGCACCTTCAGCCCCCGGCGGCCCGGGCCGCAACCGGGCCCCGGTGCCGACGGGGACCCGGTCAGACCCTGCTTTCCCAGCCGTCCGGGCGGGCGTGCCCGGGCAGGTAGCCCGGCGTCGCAATACCGCCGGGGTAGGGCTCGAGCCGGTAGTCGAAATGGCCGGCGTAGACCAGCACCAGGCCGAGCTGGGGCTGGATCGCCTTGACCTGGATCCGGTGCCGGCCGCCGTCCTGCGGCTCCCACCACTGCTCGGCGTAGGCCTTGGCATCGAGGGCTGCCGGCAGCGGGATCCGGAGCGGTCCCAGGAACAGCCGCGACGCCTCGGACACGCCGCGCAGCCGGCCCTCCGGTGTGACGCTGAGATTGAGGTCGGTGACCAGCCGCCGGTACCGGCCCACGTAGTCCACGAGCCCTGGCCGGCGCCCGCCGTTATCAGGCCTGCCGTCATCGCCGTCATCAAAGCTGGTGGTGTCCTGGAACAGCCGGGTGGTGCCGGGGAAGAAGATTTCCCGGCGGGCGGTCAGGCTTGACCGGCCGAAGGGGTCCAGGTGGGCGTGGTTCTCGATCCGGAAGCGCACGCCCTCGCCGTATTCGGGGAAGAAGGCCTGCTCGCCGGTGGTGAGCCGCAGCAGGGGGCGCAGCCAGGCCTGCCGGCAGCCGACGACGTCGAACACCCCCTCGCCGACGCCATAGTGGCCGGATCCCGGCGCCAAAGCAAAGTATTCTTGAAGCTCCGGCTGCAACCGGGCAAAGGCGCTGCCCAGGGCGCGCTCGTAGATCGGGGTGTTCACGGGTTCCTCCTGCGGTCCGGGCCGGTTCACTGGGCCTGTCCACAGCATGCAGGACAACGCGGCAATTGTCACAGCGTCCCGTGCAGCGGCGGGGTTCCGGCAGCGGTGGCAGGCCCGGTTGCACCATGCCGGCGGGCCGCCCGATACGACAAAGCCAATTCAATGGGGGAATATATAACTATGAAGGCACGCATTCTGGTAGTGGATGATGACGAGGCACTGGCCGAGATGATCGGTATTGTGCTGCGCAACGACGGCTTCGAACCCGTCTTCTGCGCTGACGGCGCACAGGCGCTGGACGTGTTCCGCTCCTCCAAGCCGGACCTCGTGCTGCTCGACCTCATGCTTCCGGGGATGGACGGCATTGAGGTCTGCCGCCAGGTCCGTGCCGAGTCCGACGTCCCGATCGTGATGCTCACTGCCAAGGCGGATACCTCGGATGTGGTCCGCGGCCTCGAGTCCGGGGCCGATGATTATGTGCCCAAGCCGTTCAAGCCCGCCGAGCTCGTCGCCCGGGTCCGGGCCCGGCTCCGCCCGGGTGACCAGAAGGCCCCGGAAACCCTGCGGATCGCCGATGTCACGATCGACGTGGCCGGCCACCTGGTCAGCCGCGGCAACGACCGGATCTCCTTGACGCCGCTGGAATTCGACCTCCTCGTTGCCCTGGCCCGCAAGCCGTGGCAGGTCTTTACGCGCGAACTGCTCCTGGAGCAGGTCTGGGGCTACCGGCACGCTGCCGACACCCGGCTGGTCAATGTCCATGTCCAGCGGTTGAGGTCCAAGATCGAACGCGACCCGGAAGCCCCCGAAGTTGTATTGACGGTCCGTGGTGTCGGCTATAAAGCAGGTTCCTGAGCCTGCGGACCGCAGTGTCCGGCAGGCCATAGCAACGGATACGTCGCCGTCCGCCGAGTCATCCGCGGCGCCGTCGGCCGAGTCATCCGCGGCGCCATCGCCAGAGTCACCAGCAGGCACCTCGATGCCCCGCGCGTCCGAAACGCCGCCTGCCGGCGGCGGGCCGGACCCTTTGCGCCGTCTCGCCTTCCGGACCCGGTTGTGGGCCAAGCGCGCGAGGATCGTGGGCGTCCGGGTCGCGCGGCTGGTCCGCACCGGAATGCAGCGCCTGTGGCCCGGCATCCTGTACCTGCTCCGGGCGGTGCAGCGGAAGTGGCGGCGGTCCCTGCAGTTCCGGACCGTCCTGACCACGCTGATGCTGGCCATGGGCTCGTTCGCTGTTGTGGGCGCCTACCTGTCCAATCAGATCGCCAACAACCTGTTCCAGGAACGGCTCGCCCAGGCCGAATCGGAGACGCGTTACAACGTCAAACAGGTCCAGGATACGTTCGACGGCGCCCAGGTCACGGACCAGTCCAGCGTCATCACCTTGGTCTATGACACCCTGAATGCGGTCGAAGGCCGCGGATCCGTGATCCAGCGGCGCTACGTCTTCGAGGCCATGCCGGAGCAGACCAAGCCGCGCAACCGTTGGGTTGAATCCCGGGCCTCGGACCAACTCACCATCGGCGTCATCCCCCCGGACCTCCGCAAGGCTGTGCAGGACTCGGGCAAGGACCAGTACTGGGCGTCCACCCAGTTCCCGGTAGGGACCGAAGACCGGCCCGGCATCGCCGTCGGCAATAAGGTGACCTTCAACGGCACCGTCTACGAGCTCTACCTCATCTATGACCTCAACACGGCGCAGAAGACGCTGGACGAGATCCAGAATGTCCTGCTGGCCGGCGGCGCGCTGCTGGTGCTCATGATCGGCGGCGTCGCCTGGTATGTGACCCGCAACGTGGTCAGCCCGGTCAGCCATGCCGCCGTCGTCTCCGAGAAGCTCGCCGCCGGCCAGCTGCAGGAGCGCATGGTGGTCAAAGGCGAGGACGAGGTTGCCCGGCTTGGTGCCTCGTTCAACCACATGGCCGCAAGCCTCCAGGAACAAATCACCCAGCTGGCCACGCTCTCCCAGATGCAGCAGCGGTTCGTCTCCGATGTCTCCCACGAGCTCCGCACGCCGCTCACCACGGTGCGCATGGCCGCCGAAGTCCTCTATGACGCCCGCGACGACTTCGACCCGATCAACAAACGCTCCGCGGAGCTGCTCTACAACCAGGTGGAACGGTTCCAGTCGCTCCTGGCGGACCTGCTGGAAATCTCCCGCTTTGACGCCGGCGCCGCCACCCTTGACGCCGAGCCCACCGACATTGTGCAGCTTGTGGCGCATGTCATTGAGGGGGTGGCGCCCGTCGCCGCCGAATACGGGTCCGCCGTTACCCTCAACGCCCCGGCCGGCAGCGTCATTGTCGACATGGACGACCGCAGGATCGACCGGATCCTGCGCAACCTGATCCTGAACGCCCTCGAACACGGCGAGGGCCGGCCGGTGAACGTTTCCGTGGCCGCCAGCGGCACCGCCGTGGCCGTCGCCGTGCGGGATCACGGTATCGGCATGACCCCGGCGGAGGCGGCGCGCGTTTTCGACCGCTTCTGGCGCGCCGATCCGGCCCGGGCCCGCACCACCGGCGGCAGCGGGCTGGGACTGTCCATTGCCGCCGAGGACACCAAGCTCCACGACGGCTGGCTGCAGGCCTGGGGGAGCAAGGGACACGGCTCGAACTTCCGCCTGACCCTTCCCCTGCGCCGGGACGAGCCGATCACCAGGTCCCCGCTCCAGCTCGAACCGGTCAACGTCGGGCTCCCCGAGGCAGGCCGCCAGCGGACCGTGGTGTTGCTGGACCCGCTACGGACCGCGGGCCGCGGGACCAGTGCTGAGGGGTCCGCGGGCGGATACGCAGACGGTTTCGACGGCGACTTTTCTGGCGACGGCGGCAGCGGTGCCGACGGCGGGGCAATCCCGGACGGCGGTTCGGCCGGGCCTCGGGGAACCGGGATGGAGGGCAGGGCATGAGCGGGGTTTCGGGCAAGTTCACCCGCGTGGGGGCTGCGCTGCTGGCGCTCGTCCTGCTTCTGTTGACCTCGTGCGCCCAGATTCCGCGCTCGGGGCCGGTGGGCAAGAGCACAGACGAGAGCGCGGGCAACCCCAACGCCCCGGTCTTCTTCCCGGCCGCGCCGCGTCCCGGCGCCGGACCCGAAGCGGTGATCGAAGACTTCTACCTCGCCGGCAGCGGCTACGAGGACGACTACGCCGTGGCCCGGCAATACCTCACCCAGGGTTCGTCGGTGACATGGAAGCCGGACCAGCGGGCGCTCGTGTTCCGCAAGGCCACTGTGGTGGCCACCGGCGTCGAAAACGTCTTCAACTACCAGCTCGAGCTCGCCTATTCGGTAGACGCCGACGGCGTGGCCACACAGCTTCCCGAGGGCACCACCGAAAACATACCCGTCACCGTGACCCAGGTGGACGGTGAGTGGCGAATCTCCGATCTTCCGGACGGCACGGCCATTCCGGAAGAGACCTTCAAAGTCATCTACGGCGCTTACCCGATCTACTTCTACGACCCCACGTTCACCTACGCGGTGCCCGATGTCCGGTGGTTCATCCGCAAGAAGACCGTCAAAGCCATGACGAGCGCGCTCCTGGGCGGACCCGCCCCCTACCTCAAGGGCGCCGTCGTCAGCGCGTTCCCTTCGGGCATCAAGCTGGCCCGCGAGTCAGTGCCCGTGGTTTCCGGCGCCGCGCAGGTGGATCTCACCGCCAAGGACCTGGTCGAGGCCTCCAACGAGGACCGGCTGCGGATGCAGACGCAGCTGGCACTGACGTTCCGCAGCCAGCCCGATGTGATCAATGTCGAGCTCCGGGCCAACCAGGATCTGGTGCGCGTCGAGGACAACGGCACGGTCCTGCCTCCGGTCCAGAACGAAAGCGTCCCCGCCTACCAGATCGCCGTCAGCAACAATGACCTGGTCCGGTACGAGAACAACAGGCTTTCACCGCTCCCGGACGTCCGGTCCGTCGCAGCCCTGTCACCCCGGGCGCCTGCGGAATCCACCGAGTCGCAGGCGGCCGCGTTCCTCAACGCCGCCCGCACCACGCTGTACTCGATCGTTCCGGGCCAGCCCGCCAGGGCGTTGACCACCCGGGCCGCGCTGTCCCGGCCTTCGTTCGGCCGGTACGACTGGGTCTGGACCGCCGGGCCGGGTGCCGGCGGCGCCACCGAGGTGGTGGCCTACCGGCCGGTCGGTGTGGCGGAGAACGCCAGCGTACCCACCGTCACCCTGTCGCCGGGGTGGCTCTCGGGCCGGACGGTCAAGGAGTTCCGGATTTCCCGGGACGGCACGCGTGCCCTTGTCATTTCCCAGCAGAACGGCAAGAGCAAGGTCCAGATCACCGGGATCATCCGGAACGCGGACGGCACCCCTAGGGACCTGACCGTGCCCCTGACCCTCCTGACTCCACGGGATCCGGATCAAGGCGTCTGGGTGGATGACACCACAGTCGCGGTCATGAAGGCCTCCGCCAGCGATGCCGTCACCCCCGAGCTGTTGTCGCTGACCTCGGCACAGCCGCAGCAGCTGGCGCCGTGGCCCGGGCTGACCGCCCTCAGCGCAGGCAACGGACCCGCCGAGATCTACGGCCAGTCCGCGGAAGGGATCTTCCAGCGGCTGGGCAACGGCTGGTCACCGCAGCTCAAGGGCCCCATCGACCCCTCGTTCCCCGGCTAACCGACGCTCCCTCGGACGGCGCCCCCTGCAACGACGACGGCGACGACGGCGACGACGACGGCGGGGCCGCCATCACCCGGATCCGGTGAAGGTTCCGGCCGGGTTGTTGTCCACATAGCTGCCCGCCGGGCTACTACCGGGGGCGCCCCCGGTCCAGGATCGGAGGATGGGCAGCCACACCACCCGCGTCCCGGCCGCGGATCCTGACCTCGCCCCGGCCGCGGCCAGGGCGGCGCGACACCGCGGGAGCTACGCGCGGCCGCTGGCGAGGCTGGGGGACCGGACAGCCGACGCGGCGGCTGAGGTACTCGCCCTGGCCATTCCAGTGGACTGCGTCTGCTGCGGGGCGGAGGACTCGGCACTCTGCGGCGCGTGCTCCCGGAAGCTGCGCCTGCTGACGCTCAGGCCGTTCCGGGCAGAGGCCCAGGCTCCGGCCCTGATGGACATGGACGGGTCCGTGCTGCTGCCCGTGGTGGCGGCTGGGGCCTACCGGGCCGAGCTGGCGCAGTGCCTGCTGTCCTTCAAAAGCCACGGGCAGGCCCGGCTGGGCGCCGAGCTGGCCCGGGGCCTGGCGCGCGCCCTCCACGCCGCGGCCGGGCCCGGGCAGGAACTCGTCCTCGTCCCCGTGCCCACGAGCGCCGCCGCTTTCCGCATGCGGGGCTTCAGCCCCGTCCATCTCCTGCTCCGTCGGCTCGTCCGCGGCAATGAACTCGCAGGGTTCACCGTCGCGGACGCGCTGCGGAAATCCGTGCCGCCCGCGTGGACCACGAAGCCGCCGGCTTTGCCCCCGTGGGACCGGTTACGGGCCGGCCCCGCAGGGGCCCGCTCCCTGCCCGGCGGACAGAAGGGACTGGGCCGGGGTGAGCGCGCCCGGCGCGTGCGCGGATCCATGCGGGCCAGGTCTGGTCCGTGGCCTGCGCGAGTCGAAGGACGTCCCTGCATCATCGTCGATGACGTGCTGACCACCGGCGCCACCTTGGCGGAGGCGGCCCGTGCGCTCCGGGCCGCGGGGGCCATTGTCAGCGGCGCCGTTGTGCTGGCCGCGACACGCCCGCCGGCTCCCGCTGATGTCGGCGCCGCCAGCCCCGCGGCGGCGCGGATGATCGGCGGGAGCCAAAAAAATAAACCGTAAAAGGATGAATAACAGGTGTCTATGAACTAACGTCGAAGATGGGTACCAAGAACAGATGTACCTGTCGATAGCGGCTCGGAAAGGGGCTCGACTGTCAGTCAGATCGGCCCCCGGGAAGTACCGCCGTCGTGTCACCGAAGTCATTTGGAGGGCACCATGGAGTTCATGATCAGCGGACGCAACTTGACGGTCTCAGACCGGTTCCGCGAATATGCCGACGACAAGATCTCAAAGATCGCGTCGTTGGGAGACAAGGTCCAGAGGGTAGACGCGAAGGTCACCAAAGAGACCAAGGCCCGCCAGACCGCCGAATCGCTCACGGTTGAGTTGACAGTCCTGGGACGCGGCCCAGTAATCCGCGCAGAAGCGAGTGCCGCCGACAAGTTCGCTGCGTTCGATCTCGCTTACAACAAGCTTCTTGAACGCCTGCGCAGGGCCAGGGACCGCAGAAAGGTCCACCACGGCCGCCATACCCCCAAGTCCGTCACCGAAGCGACGGCAGCCCTGGAGCCGGCCAGCCCCAGCGAACCCCTCTACGTCGAGGCGGCGCAGCAGCAGGAGAGCCAGGCGACGGCGGCAGAGAAGTCGCCGTATGAGGTCGAGAACGATATTCCGGCCGGCGACTCGCCCGTGCTCATCCGCCGCAAGGTGTTCGCCGCGTCCCAGCTCACCCTCGATGACGCCGTCGACAACATGGAACTTGTGGGCCACGACTTCTATCTTTTCGTGGACAAGGAGACCAAGGCGCCGTCGGTCGTCTACCGCCGTGACGGCTGGACCTACGGGGTCATCTCCCTGGACCAGACGTGCGAGCCCGGACATTCGAGTCTGGAAGAGAAAATCCTGGCCTACCGTTCAGAGGATGAGCCCGCCAGCGCATAAGCTGGTGCAGACTTTTCCGACGAAGGGACTAACGTGCAAGCATCGCTGAGCCTGGCACAGGCACGGCGGATCGCGTTGGCAGCCCAGGGACTGGAGAAGGAACGGCCCACCGGACCCGTGAGTGCACGGGCGGTGGGCCGTACCTTTGCCCGGCTGCACCTGGTTCAGATCGACTCCGTCAATGTGGTGTCCCGCAGCCACTTCCTGCCCTTCTTCTCGCGGCTCGGCAACTACGACCGCACCATCCTGGCGCGCATGGCGGGGACCCACCCGCGCCGGATGATGGAGTACTGGGCCCACGAAGCCTGCTTCATCCGCCCGGACCACTTCCACGATCTCGTGCAGTGGCAGAGCCGCAAATGGGTGGGCGCGCATGCGATGGACCCCGAATTGCGCAACGGGGTGGCGGCCAAGGTGCTGGAAACCCTGGCCGGCGGGAAGCCGCTGACCGCCGCCGAACTGACAGCCCGGCTCGGCCACGTGGAGGACCAGCAGCGGGACAACTGGGGCTGGAACTGGAACGCCGTCAAAAGGGTGCTGGAACACCTCTTCGAAGAGGGCCTTGTCTCCGCATCCTCGCGGACCGAATCCTTCGAACGGCGCTACACCCTCACCGCCCGGGTGCTTCCCGGACCGGACGGGGAAGCGGCGGCACCCGAACCGGATGCGGCCGCCGCCATGGACCGGCTGATCGACGCCGCAGCCCAGGCCCACGGTATTGGGACCGTGCGGTGCTTCGCCGACTACTTCCGGACACCGCAGAAGGACGCCGCCGTGGCCGTCCGGAACCTTGTGGACAGCGGCCGGCTGCAGCCGGTCACGGTAGCCGGCTGGGACCGGCCCCTGTACCGCCACACGGAGGCGAAACTGCCGCGCTCAGCCACCGGCCGGGCGCTCCTGAGCCCCTTCGACTCCCTCGTGTTCGAACGCCGGCGGCTCGAGGAGCTCTTCGGGTTCCACTACCGGATCGAGATCTACACGCCCGAGCCGAAGCGGAAGTACGGCTACTACGTCCTGCCGTTCCTGCTCCGCGACGCGATCGTCGCACGGGTCGACCTCAAAGCGGACCGGGCCGGCGGGCGGCTCCTGGCCAGGGCCGCCCATGCGGAACCCGGCGCGCCGGAGGACACCGCCGTCGAACTCGCCGCGGAACTGCAGCTCATGGCAGAGTGGCTGGGACTGGACGACGTAGTTGTCTCGCCAACGGGGAACCTTGCGCCGGCGCTCGCCGAAGCCATGGCTGCCCGGTGAACCGTACTATCCGCTGTGAGGGAACAGGCGCCACCGGCGCGGCGTCTCTCCCGTAGACTAAACACGCCAGAATTCGGCAGCTTGAGACTGGGAGCAACTTCACGTGGCATCACTTATCGAAAAACTTCTCCGCACGGGTGACAAAAAAACCCTGCGGCAACTGCGGAACTATGCCGATTCCATCAATGCCCTGGAGAGCTCCTTCCAGACCTTCACGGACGCCGAGCTCCGTGAAGAAACTGACCGTCTGCGCGAACGCCACCAGGCCGGCGAGAAGCTCGACGATCTGCTGCCCGAAGCGTTCGCGGCTGTACGCGAGGCCTCGTCCCGTACCCTCGGCATGCGCCACTTCGATGTCCAGCTCATGGGCGGCGCCGCCCTGCACCTGGGCAACATCGCCGAAATGAAGACCGGTGAAGGCAAGACCCTGGTGGCCACCGCTCCGGCCTACCTCAACGCCCTCACCGGCAAAGGCGTCCACGTCGTCACCGTGAACGACTACCTCGCCGAATACCAGTCCGACCTCATGGGCCGCGTCTACCGCTTCCTCGGCCTCACCAGCGGCTGCATCCTCTCCAACCAGGACCCTGCGCTGCGCCGCGAGCAGTACGCCGCGGACATCACGTACGGAACGAACAACGAATTCGGCTTCGACTACCTGCGCGACAACATGGCGTGGGACAGCTCGGAACTCGTCCAGCGCGGCCACCATTTCGCCATCGTCGACGAAGTGGACTCTATCCTCATCGACGAGGCCCGCACCCCGCTCATCATCTCCGGTCCGGCGCAGGGGGACACCAACCGCTGGTACAGCGAATTCGCCAAGGTGGTCATGCGCCTGCAGGCCGAGACTGACTACGAGGTCGATGAGAAGAAGCGCACCGTCGGTGTCCTCGAGGCCGGCATTGAAAAGGTCGAGGACTACCTCGGCATCCACAACCTTTACGAGTCCGCCAACACGCCGCTGATCGGCTTCCTGAACAACGCCATCAAGGCCAAGGAGCTGTTCAAGCGCGACAAGGACTACGTCATCCTCGACGGCGAGGTGCTGATCGTCGATGAGCACACCGGACGTATTCTCGCCGGCCGCCGTTACAACGAAGGCATGCACCAGGCCATCGAAGCCAAGGAAGGCGTCGAGATCAAGGCCGAGAACCAGACGCTCGCCACCGTCACGCTGCAGAACTACTTCCGCATGTACGACAAGCTCGCGGGCATGACCGGCACGGCCGAGACCGAGGCCGCCGAGTTCATGAGCACCTACAAGCTCGGCGTTGTTGCCATCCCCACCAACCGTGACATGACACGGATCGACCAGGCCGACCTGGTCTACAAGAACGAGACCGTCAAATTCGACGCAGTCGTCAAGGACATCGCCGAACGCCACGAAAACGGCCAGCCTGTCCTCGTCGGCACCACCAGCGTCGAGAAGAGCGAATACCTCTCCCGGCTGCTGGCCAAGGAAGGCGTCCGGCACGAGGTCCTGAACGCCAAGAACCATGCCCGTGAAGCGTCCATCGTGGCCCAGGCCGGCCGCAAGGCCGCCGTCACGGTCGCGACCAACATGGCCGGCCGCGGTACCGACATCATGCTCGGCGGCAACGCAGAATTCACCGCCGTCGCCGAAATGGCCAAACGCGGCCTGGACCCGGAGGAGAACTCCGAGGAATACGAGGCCGCATGGCCCGAGGTCTTCGAAGCCGCCAAGCAGTCCGTCAAGGACGAACACGAGGAAGTCCTGAACCTGGGCGGACTCTACGTGCTCGGCACTGAACGGCACGAGTCCCGCCGCATCGACAACCAGCTCCGCGGCCGTTCCGGACGCCAGGGCGACCCCGGCGAGTCCCGGTTCTACCTCTCGCTGACCGATGACCTGATGCGCCTGTTCAACTCCGGCGCGGCCGAGCGGCTCATGAACAGCTCCGTACCGGACGACGTCGCCCTCGAATCCAAGCTCGTCTCGCGCGCCATCGCCTCGGCCCAGGGCCAGGTGGAGGGCCGCAACGCCGAACAGCGCAAGAACGTGCTGAAGTACGACGACGTCCTGAACCGCCAGCGCGAGGCAATCTACGGTGACCGCCGCCGCATCCTCGAAGGCGATGACCTCCACGAGAAGGTCCAGTACTTCCTGGAAGACACCATCAACGCCTTCATCGACGAAGCCACAGCCGAGGGCACTGGCGATGACTGGGACTTCAACCTCCTGTGGTCGAATCTCAAGACTCTCTACCCCGTGAGCTTCTCTCCGCGCGACGTCATTGACGAGGCCGGCGGCAAGTCCCGGATCACGGTCGACTTCCTCCGGGAAGAGATCCTCTCCGATGCCCGTCTGGTGTACCAGGCCAGGGAGCAGGCGATTGGCTCCGAGAGCATGCGCGAACTGGAGCGCCGGGTTGTCCTGTCCGTCATCGGGCGCAAGTGGCAGGAACACCTCTACGAGATGGACTACCTCAAGGAGGGCATCGGGCTGCGCGCCATGGCCCAGCGTGACCCCCTGGTGGAGTACCAGCGCGAGGGCTTCATCATGTTCCAGGCCATGATGGAGGCCATCCGCGAGGAGAGTGTCGGCTTCCTGTTCAACCTCGACGTCGAAGTGACACCGGCGGAGGACGTTGTGGTGGCGGACGCCGAGGGCCAGCACACAGAACACCACGAGCCGCAGATCCATGCTGCCGGACTCGAAGCCCCGGAGAAACCTGCGCAGCTGCAGTACACCGCCCCTGGCGAGGACGGTGCCGCCCAGACCCGGATCGAGGCGAAGGTCTCCGGACGTTCGGGAAATCCGGCCAAGGCCGCGGCGCAGGACATTGGCCGCCGCACTGCAAAGAAGAAGCGGCGCTAGGCTCGACGCAAACACGGGAGGACCGGAGCATTTGCTCCGGTCCTCCCGTGTTTGCGCCTCCTTTCCTTGACAGGCCGGGCTTTTCCTTGCGGGCCGGGGCCGGTCCCGCAGGTTCCTGCCCATTGCTGCCGTCGGCCCGCTACTGGCTTCCGCCGGCTTTCCGCCTCCGGCCCTGCCGTTCAGCCGATCTCCAGCACGGTGACGCGCCAGGCCGCCGTGCCGCGCTCCAGCCGCAGCGCGACTGCGCGGACCCGTGTTTCCTCGACCACCACCGCGCTGGCCTCGTAGACGTCATCCGATACGCGGCAGGCCCGGACGGACCGGACGGACGGGTTGCGGTGCAGCCTGCCCGCCGTTGGCGAGCTGCCGGAGGCAACCCGGCGGGTGAGTGCGGCGCGGTGCTGCAGGGCAGCCAGGCAGCGCGGGTCCAGGCGCCGGGAGAGCTGCTGTGCGGGCCGCGTGCCGGCCAGCACTTCGATCGCTGCCTGCACGGTGCTGCGGGAAATCGCGCAAATCTCGCGGGCCTCGTCAACAACGCGCAGCGGCGGCGGGGCCGCGGCGGCGTGGTTGGCCGCTGGTGTTGCCGTGCCGGACACGACCCGGAGGGCGGGGGCGTGCGGGACAGGGGTCGCCGCGGCTGAGCGGATCCCGGTGACTGCGTTCATGACGGTTCCTTTGCTGATGGCTGATGGCTAATGCGGGTGGCTGGTGCGTGTGCGGCCAGCTGGTGCCGGATGAACTTCCGGCCGGCCCGTGCTGTGGTCTTCGGTGTAGCCGGAGCCGGAGCCGGAGCCGGGCGCGGGGCAGGGCGCGGGGCAGGGGCTGCGGCCCGTGGTGCGGCGCGCGCCTAGCGTGGCGGCGGGAGGACCAGGACCTGTCCGGGCCGCAGCAAGTGCGGGTCGGCTCCGATAGCGTCGCGGTTGCCCGCATAGAGCCGGGGCCACTCCCTGGCGATGTCGGCGTCGGAAGCCAACGGCCCCAGCGCCGCCGCGGCGATGCTCCACAGCGAATCGCCGGACCGGACCGTGACCTCTCTGCGGGCGCCGGGGATGTCCCGCGCGCGCACATGGCGTGCAGCCAATGGTCCGGCATCCACGATGGGGCTCAGTGGCTTCCACCGCGGATCCAGCGCGGTACCGGCCCCCGGCCCTTGCGGGTCCGGCGCCACGGCCTGCCCGGGCGACAGTGTCCACGAAGCCGACACCGCTGCCGGGCCGGGCCGGTCCGGCCCGGCCACGCCGGGCGCAGTGGCCGCGTTGGCCAGCGGCGCTGTCAGCAGCTGCAGCCCGACGGCGGCGAGCACCAGCCGCCGCATGAACGCCGGGCTGAACCGGGCCGTGGCGGCCGCCGCGCGGGTCCTGCCGAAGCGGTCCAGCAGTGCCGCCGCGACGGCGATGGCGAGCGACATCACCCACCAGGTGATGACAATCAGCCCGGCCGTATTTGCCACGATCCCCACCTGGTCCTCGAAGGACAGTGACTGCCGGCGCGCCGAGCCGGACTGCCAGCGCTGAATGAGGAAACTTCCCGTAGCCGCGAGGAAGATCCCGAGCAGCAGGATGACGGCGGCCATGGCGGCGTCGGCCCGAACTGTCTGTCTTGGCAGGGCGCCGGGCAGGGGTCGGGCCCCGGGTTGCGGTGTTGCTGTCCGGTCCATGGGCTGTTTCCTCCAGTCAGAATGAATATCTTTTGATACTGTTTGATGTAGTTTGATTATGCTTAATACTGTTTAACAAAGTGTGATCCCATTGCGTCCCGTTTGTCTAGGTTCAGTCCGTGCCTGTGGACAGGGTTGCCTACGGATTGACCGGTGCGGGAGGCCCGCCTACGCTGGCGCCATGCGGTGGGATGCCTTGTTTGAGGACATGGAGGGACAGCTGGCTGGGCGCCAGCGGCTGGAATTTGAGGCCGAAATAGCCGAGCGTGCACTGGTGGACTCTGCGGGAGTGGAGCTCGCGGACCGGCTCCGGGGGTCCCTCGGGCTCAGTATCCGCGTGCACCTGTCCTCGGGGAGGGCGTTCGAGGGAGTGTTGAGCCATGCGGGCAGCGAAGCCCTGGTCCTTGACGAGCCCCAGCACCAGGTACTCATTCCCTACGCCGCGGTGGCGCACTATGGGGGTCTTTCGCGGGTGGCGGTCTCCGAACCGTCAATCGTCCGTCGGCGGCTCGGTTTGGGCAGCGCCCTCCGGGGACTCGCCAGAAACCGTGCGCCGGTGACGATATTTGTCGCTCACGATGGGGCGGATGCCGGGCTCCATGGCGTCATTGACACAGTCGGCAGGGACTTCTTGGACCTCGCCGTGACACGGGAGGGCGGGGAACGGACTCCGGCGAACGCCCGGCAGGTGGTGGCCATTCCCTTCGGCGCCCTCGCGGGCATCAGATCCGTTGGTGCCGCAGGCGGCTAGTCAGCCCGCCAGGTTCAACTTCCGGCGGACTTCGCCTTGGCCTCTTCGATCATGCGGCTGGCCTCGGCGTAGCGCTCCTGGATGTACTGCTCGAGCATCGTCTCCTCGACGCGCCACTGGCCGCGCCCGCCCACCTGGATTGCCTTCAGCTCGCCGCTGCGAACCAGTGCGTAGGCGGCCGGAGAGTTGATCTGGAGCTGCTCGGCAACGTCAGCGAGAGTCAGGAATCGGGGCATGAATCCATTTTGCCACCGTTGAGGCCTACTGGTGCCGTTATCCACAGTTTGCGCCTGTTTGGCCTTGGATCTTCCACCAGGGCGGCCCGGGCGCAACAATAGGGGTGCCCGGCATCCCGGGAACGGACGGCGACGACAGGGGGAGCGGACGCATGAGTGGAAGCGCGGCAGCCGGAGGGGCCCGTTTGAAAAGGCCGTCCTGGAAAGACCCCCGGCTCCTCGTCGGAATCCTGCTCGTCCTGGCATCCGTGGTGGGCGTGGTCTCGCTGGTCGGTGCCGCGGACCAGACCACGGAAGCGTATGCAGCGCGGGAGCCGATCGCCGTGGGGGAGACGCTGACAGCCGACAAACTGCACCGGGTCAAGGTACGGCTCGGGGAGTTGGAACAGCACTACCTGACCCCGGAGGCCGGCCTGGATGCCGGACTCGTGGCCGTGCAGCGGATCGGCAAGGACCAGTTGCTGCCGCGCGAGAGTGTCGGGCAACTGGACGGGCTGAACCGCAAGCCGGTCGCCGTCACCGTCGAGGAGAACCTTCCCGCCCAGGCCGTGGCGGGCTCGCGCGTGGATGTCTGGGTAGCCTTGCCGGATACCCGCAACGGCTTCAGCGAGCCCACCCTGCTCCTCTCCGGCGCCGAAATTGCCCAGATCACCTCGGGCAGCACGGCCCTGGGCTCCTCCCGCTCCACGGTGGTCATGGTGCTCGTCCCGGACGCCCAGATGCCCAAGCTGCTGGGGGCCCAGGCCAACAAAGCAAAGATCGCGGTCGTGTGGAACCCGGGCGGTACCGCGCGATGAGCATTCCCGTGGTGACCGTGGGGGACTCCCGCGATGACCTGGTCGGCGGACTCGAGCGGCTGCACGGGCCTGTGTCCGTTGTCCGGCGGTGCAGCGAGCTGGCGGAACTGCTGGCCGCCTGCCAGAGCGGGTTGGCCCGCGCCGCCGTCGTAGCGGCCGGCAGCGAAGAGCTGACGGCCTCGCTGGTGGACCGGCTGTCCGCCGTTGGCGTCGTCGTTATCGCCCTGACCGACAACCCTGAGGAAACGGTCCGCCTGCGGACCATTGGCGTGGCAGCGGAAGCCCGCGCCATTGATGCCGCGGCCCTGGCGGCGCGGATTTCCGCGGCGGTGGCGCAGCTCAGCGGCGCCGGAGACGGGCCGGGGCTGGCCGCGGGTGACGGCGCCTCGTCCGTCGCCGTCGCGGCCGCAGGGCACGTGCTGCGGTCCTCCGGGGCGCCCCCAGCCACCGCAACCCCAGCCGCGAGGGGCCGGATCATTGCGGTCTGGGGCCCGGCCGGCGCGCCGGGCCGGACCCTGGTGGCCGCCAACATCGCGGGGGAGCTGGCCGCGGAAGGCCAATCCGTGCTGCTGGTCGACGCCGACAGTTACGGTGCCAGCGTGGCCGCCCTCCTGGGTCTGCTTGACGAGGCCGCCGGGCTGGCCCAGGCCTGCCGGCTGGCAGACCAGGGTCTGCTCGACGCCGATGCCCTGCTCAGGATCGCCACGACGGTGCCGACCAAGGCCGGGACAATGCGGGTACTCACCGGCATCACACGGGCGGACCGCTGGACGGAACTGCGCGCTGCGGCCCTCACACTGGTGCTGGACCGTGCCCGGGAGATTGCGGATGTCACTGTGGTGGACACCGGCTTCTGCCTCGAAACCGATGACGCGCTGGGCTTTGACAGTGGCGCGCCGCGCCGCAACGCCGCGACCCTGCGAAGCCTGGAACTGGCCGACACGGTCTTTGCCGTCGGGGCAGCGGACTCCATCGGGGTGCCGAGGCTCGTCCGCGGCCTCGCCGAACTCCGGACGGCCGTCCCGCAGGCATCGCCCCACGTGGTCCTGAATAAAGTCAGAACCTCCGCCGTTGGACGCTCGCCAGAACGTCAGCTGCGGGCCGCCTGGGAGCGGTACGGCCCCTCGGCGCCGTTGTCGGCGTTCCTGCCCTCCGACCCCGCCGCGAGCGACGCCGCCCTCCTGTCGGGGGCACTTTTGCTCGAATCCGCCCCTGAATCCGAGCTGCGGCATGCGATCGCCACTTTGGTTTGTGCACCTGCCCAGCGAATCAAGAAATCCTTTGTCTTTTCTTCCACAGCACGACGCCGGGCAAAGGGTTAGTGTCAACGTAAGGGCCGCAAAGAGGCGGCTGTGAACTTCTTTTATGGAGGCGTTTCGATGTCGTCTGGGTCCAGCGTGGAGGATCAGCCCGTTTCGATCGGTAGTAGCGAAAGCTACCTCGGGGATTACTACGAGCACCTCGCGGAGGAGGATTTCCGGGCCTATCCCCAGGAAGTCCTGACGGCAAGGACCGAAACCCACCGCCAGATCGCGGCGACGCGGAAGCCGGGCATCGCGAACATCGCCCTCCGTGACGAGGCCGACTGCAGCGTCCTGTACATCGTCACCGATGACATGCCCTTCCTCGTGGATTCCGTCAACGCCGAGCTGGTCCGCCAGAACGCGCCCATCCACCTCGTGCTGCACCCGCTTTTCGTGGTGACCCGCAACCGGGAGACCGGCGATCTCGTCAAGGTGGCGCGCGTCCCCTCTCACCTGGGCATCTCCAGCGGTGACACGGCGGCCATGCCGAACCTCTCCCACCTGATCGCCGAGGGCGACAACGCCTCGCACATGGAATCCTGGATCGCCGTCGAGATCGACCTCGTCGACGAGGAGAAGCGCGCGGAACTGGTCAAGGGAATCTCCCGCGTGCTTGGCGACGTCCGCGCCGCCGTCGAAGACTGGCCCAAGATGCGCACGAAGGCCCTGGAGATCTCCGCGGATCTGGACCGGGTGGCCAACCGGGCGCAGATTGCCGAGCTGCGGCAGGCCCAGGACCTGCTTCGCTGGCTCGATGACGGGAACTTCACTTTCCTCGGCTACCGCGAATACGACCTCGTAAACGAATCCGGCGAGGATGTCCTCGAACTGCGCGAGGAAAGCGGCCTCGGCCTGCTCCGCGCCGGCGCGGACGCCCGACAGGTCCAGCACCTCACCGAGGCCGGCCGGAAGAAGGCCCGCGAGAAGCGCGCGCTCGTGATCACGAAGGCGAACTCCCGCTCCACCGTGCACCGCCCGGCGTACCTGGACTACATCGGCGTCAAGAGCTTCGACGCCGCCGGCAACGTCAACGGGGAACGCCGCTTCATCGGCCTGTTCGCCACGACCGCCTACGCCGGTTCCGTCCGCGATATCCCCGTCGTCCGGGAAAAAGTGGCCGCTGTCCTCAGCGACGCCGGCTTCCCGCCGGACTCGCACTCGGGCAAGGACCTGCTGGGCATCCTTGAAACCTATCCGCGCGATGAGCTCTTCCAGATCGAAATCCCGGACCTCGCCGCCATCGCCACCGGCATCCAGCGGCTGCAGGAGCGCCGCCGGACGCGGCTCTTCCTCCGCCCCGACATCTACGGCCGCTTCATGTCAGCCGTCGTCTATCTGCCCCGCGACCGCTACACCACCAACGTCCGCCTGCGCATTGAGCAGGAACTGCGGGAGACCTTCAACGCCGTCTCCATCGACTACGAGGCGCGCATGACAGAGTCCGCTCTGGCCCGCCTCTTCTTCCGGATCCGGCTGCCCAAGGACGCCGACGTCAGCAACGTCAACAGCGACGAGCTGGAGAAGCGCCTGGTCCGGGCCGCCCGTTCCTGGGGCGAAGGCATTTCCGAAGTTCTGCGCGCCCGCGGCGACGGCGGGGACGCCGGCACCAAGGAGAGCGGCGCCAAGGAACTGGCAGCCGTCTGGGCAGAAGCATTCCCGGCCGGCTACCGGGTGGACTACGAGATCGAAGACGCGCTGCAGGACATCGACCGCTTCGAAAAGTACGGTGCCGCGGCCGAACGTGCCGGCGAAGCCGTCAAGGAGCACCCCGGTGTCCACGTGTACCTCCCCGATGGCGCCGGAGCCACACTGGAAGAGGACGCCCGGGTCAAGCTCTACATGCTGGAGCCGAAGAGCCTGAGCCAGATCCTGCCGTACTTCCACAACCTCGGCCTCGAGGTCCTGGACGAACGCCCGTTCGAGATCGAGACCGCGGATCACCGGGACTTCTTCCTCTACGACCTTGGCCTCAAGTACCCCGCCGGCGTGGATCCCCAAGCCACCGGCCAGCTGCTGGGTGAGTTCTTCGGCGCCGCCGTGACCGGCGCCGTGGAATCCGACAGCTTCGACCGGCTGGTGCTGCGGGAGGGCATGCACTGGCGCCAGGTGGTCGTACTGCGCGCTTACGCCAAGTACATGCGGCAGATGGGCAACACCAACTCCTTCGGATTCCTGGCTGACACCCTGCTGGCGAACCCGGATGTCACCAGGGGACTCAGCGCCCTGTTCACAGCGCGGTTCGACCCGGCGCTCAGCGACGCCGACCGTGTGCTCAGGGAAGTAGAGGTCCTCGCCGGCCTGGATGCAGCGATCGAGCAGGTCGCGACCCTCGATGCCGACCGCGTGCTGCGCACGTTCAAGAACCTCATCCAGGCCACGCTCCGCACGAACTACTTCCAGAACAAGCCCCACCTGAGCTTCAAACTGGATCCGTCCCTGATCGAGGGCCTGCCGTTCCCGCGGCCCATGTTCGAGATCTKGGTCTACTCGCCCCGGGTCGAGGGCGTACACCTGCGCTTCGGCAAGGTGGCCCGCGGCGGCCTGCGCTGGTCGGACCGGCGTGAGGACTTCCGCACTGAAATCCTGGGCCTGGTGAAGGCGCAGACCGTCAAGAACGCCGTCATTGTCCCGACGGGTGCCAAGGGCGGCTTCTACGCCAAGCAGCTCCCGGACCCCGCGGCAGACCGCAGCGCCTGGATGGCCGAAGGTGTCGAGAGCTACAAAACGTTCATCCGCGGACTCCTGGACATCACGGACAACCTGATCGTGACGCCCGCGGGCGAAACCGTCCGGCCCCCGGCCGACGTCGTGCGCCATGACGACGACGATTCCTACCTCGTGGTCGCGGCCGACAAGGGCACGGCGTCCTTCTCCGACATCGCCAACGGACTGGCCGGCGAATACGGCTTCTGGCTCGGCGACGCCTTCGCCTCCGGCGGCTCCGTCGGCTACGACCACAAGGCCATGGGCATCACCGCCCGCGGCGCGTGGGAGTCGGTCAAGCGCCACTTCAGCGAACTGGACCTCGACACCCAGGCCGAGCCCTTCACCGTGGTGGGCGTCGGCGACATGTCCGGCGACGTATTCGGCAACGGCATGCTGCTCTCCAAGCACATCCGCCTGCTGGCCGCCTTCGACCACCGGCACATCTTCCTCGACCCCACCCCGGACGAGGCAACGTCCTACGCGGAGCGCCAGCGGCTCTTCGAGCTGCCCCGGTCCTCCTGGGATGACTACAACAAGTCGCTCATCAGCGAAGGCGGCGGCGTCTTTGCCCGGCAGGCCAAGTCGATCCCCGTGTCCGCGCAGGTCCGCGCCGCCCTCGGCCTCCCGGAGGGAACCACGGAGCTGAGCCCGCCGGAGCTCCTGCGCGCCATCCTCCTCGCCCCGGCCGACCTGCTCTACAACGGCGGCATCGGCACCTACGTCAAGGCCAGCACTGAAACGAATGCCGAGGTCGGTGACAAGGCCAACGACGCCATCCGCGTGGACGGCCGCGAACTGCGGGTCAAGGTGGTCGGGGAAGGTGGAAACCTGGGGATGACCCAGCGCGGACGCATCGAGGCCGCGCTGCAGGGCGTCATCCTCAACACGGACGCGATCGACAACTCGGCCGGCGTGGACTGCTCGGACCACGAGGTCAACATCAAGATCTTCGTGGACCGGATGGTGGCGGCAGGCAAGCTTGAGCCCGCCGAGCGTGCGGACTTCCTGGCCTCGATGACCGACGAGGTCGGCCGGCTGGTGCTCGAGGACAACATCGACCAGAACATCCTGCTCCTCAACGACCGGATGCGGGTCTCCGAATGGAGCCCCAGCTACGAACGGCTCATGGACTGGCTGGAAAAGTCTGCGGACCTCAAGCGGGACTTGGAGGCGCTGCCCACCACGGACACGCTGCGGGAGCGCCTGGAACAGGGCCAGGGGCTGACCTCCCCGGAGCTGTCGGTCCTGGCCGCCTACGCCAAGATCGAACTTGCCACCGCGCTGCGCGACAGCGACCTCGCCGATGACCCGTGGTTCCGCATGACGCTGCGGGCCTACTTCCCGGAGCAGCTGCGGGAGAGGTTCGACGCCGAACTGGACACCCACCCGCTGCGCCGCGAAATCATCGCGACCGTGGTTGCCAACGACATGATCAACCTCGGCGGCATCACCTTCGCGTTCCGTGCCATCGAGGAAACCTCGGCCACGGAGGCGGCCGTCGCCAAGGCGTTCGTGGCCCTCCGCGAGGTCTACGAGCTGGACATCATGGTCAAGGAACTCAACGAACTGCCGGCGTCGTTCCCGACCGAACACTGGAGCACCGTCCACCTGGACATCCGGCGGCTGCTGGACCGCGCCGTCCGGTGGCTTCTCGGCCAGGGCTCGGCGTCCCGCCCGATCGCCGAGATCGTGGCCGAATTCAAGCCGCTGATGGATCCCATGCGGGCCCGGCTGCTCGACTACCTCCGGGGCGACGACCGCGCCCGCGTGGCCGAATGGCTGGAGAAGGCCCGCAGCTGGGACCTTCCGGAAGACCTGGCTCACCGGTGGGCGGAACTGTTCGAGAGCTTCGTGCTCCTGGACATCGCCAAGATCGTCCACGGCAGCAAGGAATCCGTGGCCGATATTGCCCACGTGTACTACACCGTCTTCAACCGCTTCCATGCAGATTCCCTCCTCGAACGCATCACCAAGCTGCCGAGGGAGGACCGCTGGCAGGCCCTGGCCCGTGCAGCCCTGCGCGATGACCTCTACTCCACCGTCTCGGACATGACGACGGCGGTGCTGGAGTGCACCCCCGCCGGGACTCCCGCGGAGGAGCGGCTGGCGGTCTGGGAGGGCCAGAACGCGGAGCAGCTGGGCCGGGCGAAGTCAATGTTTGACGAGGTCAATGCGCTCGAGGCCGATGACATGGCCTCACTGTCGGTAGCATTGAGGCTCTTGAGGTCAATCGTCCGACGCTAAGGGGCTGCCGTCCCTGGCGTCGCAAATGGAGGTGCTGTGGCAATCTTTACGGACCCAATCAGGGAACATGCTGATTTCGGCCCGGGGGACGCCGAATGGCTGCATCTCCTGGTCGGCGACTGGCAGATGGTCGCCGATCTCGCGTTCGCCGACCTTGCCCTGTGGTTTCCGCATCCTGAGTTCGGCTATGTGGCACTGGCCCACGTCCGCCCCTCCACCACGCACACGGTGTTCCACGCCGACTTCGTGGGGGAGGGGATCCGGTCGGACCTGCAGCCGCTGGTCGACAAGGCGTGGGAGAGCCGCGCGATCGAGCGCTCCAACGAGACCAACTGGAGCAGCGACATGGCGCTGCGGGTTGAGGCGGTCCCGATGGTCCGCAACGGCCGTACCCTGGCGATCGTGACCTCCCACATGGACCTTTCGAGTTCGCGGATGCCCTCCCGGCTCGAGCTCACCTACCGGCAATGCGCGTACGATCTGCTGCGCATGGGAACCCTGGGGCTGTGGCCGGACTTCGCGTCGCCCACGGGCTCGCGCCGGGGCGCTCCCCGCGTGGGTGACGGTTTGATCAGGCTCGACGCCGAGGGGATCGTGCAGTACGCCAGCCCCAACGGGGTCTCGGCGTTCCGCCGCCTCGGCGACGGCGAGTCGCTCGAGGGCCGGTCCCTGGCCGAGGTCACTGCCGGGCTCTTGCGGGACCGGCGCATGGTTGATGAAACACTGCCACTCGTCGTCACCGGCCGGATGCCGTGGCGCAGTGAAATCGAGTCACGGGGCGTGAGTCTTTCGCTGCGCGCGATCCCGCTGCGCGACGAACAGCAGCGCTTCGGCGCCTTGGTCCTGTGCCGGGACGTCTCGGAGCTGCGCCGCCGGGAGATGGAGCTGGTCACCAAGGACGCCACGATCCGCGAAATCCATCACCGGGTGAAGAACAACCTGCAGACTGTCGCGGCCCTCCTGCGGATGCAGTCGCGGCGCATGGTCAGTGACGAGGCCAAGCAGGGACTCGAGCAGGCCATGCGGCGGGTGGCGACCATTGCCCTCGTGCATGAGACGCTCTCGCAGGGCCTGACGCAGAGCGTTGATTTTGACGAACTCATCGGCCGCCAGTTCCGGCTCTCGGCCGAGGTCGCCTCGCCTTCGCAGCAGGTCAAGACGCAGCGTTCGGGCCTCTTCGGCGAACTGCCGAGCGACTTCGCCACACCGCTGGCCCTCGTCATCAACGAACTGGTCACGAACGCCGTCGAGCACGGGCTGGAGGGGAGGACCGGCACTGTCTGGCTGCTCGCCGACCGGTCTGAGAGCGAGGACGGGGATGAACTTCTCACGGTGACAGTGGAGGACGACGGCGTCGGACTGCCGGACACGCCGTATGTCGAGGGTCTGGGCCTGCAGATTGTCCGCACACTGGTCATGAGTGAACTCGGTGGCACCATCCACTGGCAGGGAAGGGATGGCGGGGGAACGGCAGTCCAGATTGTCCTGAGCCTGACGCCGCGCTGACAGCTTGGCGCCCGCTTAAACGGAGAATGGCCGCGGACCTGTGGGTCCGCGGCCATTGCTGCAGGGTAGGACGATGGCTGCCGGCACTCCGGCAGCAGGCTTAGGAGGCGCGCCGTGCCCGCGCTGCGCGGCGCTTGAGGGCGCGGCGCTCGTCCTCGCTCATGCCGCCCCACACTCCGGCATCCTGGCCGGATTCCAATGCCCATTGCAGGCAGGTGTCCACGACGGGGCAGCGCCGGCAAACACTTTTCGCTTCCTCGATCTGCAGGAGGGCAGGGCCGGTGTTTCCTACGGGGAAAAACAGCTCCGGGTCCTTGTCAAGGCAGGCTGCGCGGTTACGCCAATCCATGCTGATCAGTCACTCCATTCCTGGGAACTCGTTAAATGCCTTTGTGAAATTATTCACTAGAGGTTTCATAAGAAAAGGGCCCATTGGGGCCCCCTCGGTCATCTGGATTAAGCGTGTCATGTTAACGCTGTGTAAACAAGGGGTAATTGAGGCCAAGATGCCTCGAGACCGTGAGCGATGCATCACATTCAGTAGCGGCGTCCTCACACCTAGACGACTATGTCCGGTAGTGTGCCAGTGTGTCAAGGCCCCCTGTGAACCCTGAAGACCCCCGTGAAAATGCCGGCGAAAACCCCGGTGAGAATCCCCGCGAAAACCCCGGCGACAGTCTCCATGAAAATGCCGGCGGGCATCCCGCAGCAGATTCGCTGCGGAATCCGGGCGAAGCCCCTGCCGGAAGCCCTGTGCGGCCAGGGGGAATTGTTGTCATCGCCGTGATCGTGGCACTGGAAGCCACGGCGCTGCTCGTGGCGGCCACCTGGTACGGGACCCAGCTTTTGACCGGGGCGCCGGTGCTCTCTTTCTGGGGTGCCGTCTTTACGCTCTGCCTCCTGCTGGCCTTCTCCGTCTGGCTCTTTGCCGTTGCACGCTTCCTGCTGCGGGGGTTCCGCTGGACTCGGGCCGGTGCCCTGGTGGCCCAACTCTTCCTGCTGACCATTGGGTTCCCCACCCTGACCGGCGGCTATCCCGTGGCCGGACTGGCGATGCTGATCCCCGCTGTGACGGCGATCGTTCTTCTGTTCGACAAGCGGGTCATAGCGTTCGCCTCACGGGCAGCCGGAGCCCCGCCCGCCCTGTAGCGGTCCGTCCCGTGCGGCGTGCCGCCCGGGGGAGATGCGTTCGGCCCCGCCGTTGGGCCGGAGGGGATCCGGCCGGACGGCAGGTCCCAGCTGAACAGGAGAACAGGGCGCAGCCAGCTGGACCGGCGTCGCGCGGCCGTCGGAAATGACGACGGCGCGTCCCGGCGGGGGACTCTGCTCCGGATCGAACCGGACCCCGAACGGCTCGCTGTCCATGAGCCCCCGCGGACGTATCAGGACCGCCCGTCCCTGGCCACGCACGGTGGCGGCTAGATCCACCCGTTGCCCAAAGGACGGGCCAAATCCCGCGGTGAGGATCACCCTCCAGCCCAGACTGTTCAGGGACGCCAGGGCCCTGTTGGCCTCGGGTGAGAGCAGATCGGCGTCGTCTGCGAGCGCAATTGCTGACCGGTCCAAGGTGCCTGCGAGCGCGCTGGCGTGGAGTCCGGACCAGTACTGGCCGGAATAGGGCCCCGGCCGCGGCGCGAGCCAGGCGCAAGCGGGGTTCATCCCCGGCAGCGCAGCCAACAGCGTGCTTTTGCCCGAGCCGGGGCCGCCGAGGACCGCGAGGACGCCGCCGGGCGGCAACTGAATCTGTTGCGGCCGGAGTTCGTCGCCGCCGACCCCGAGGACCAACGTGGCCGCCGGGACCGGGACGTCCGCCGTGCCGGGCAAGGCGCTGGGCCCGGCAGCAGGCGCCGGAATCCTCTGCCCTGGACCGGAGCTGCCGCACTGGGCCAGCACCTCGTCCACGGTCACCAACGCAGGCAGCGCGTCCACCCGGAAGGGCCTCGTCGAGACGGTTCCACCCGTGGCGTGCCGCCCGCCCGCGGCTGCTGGTTCGAACAGCTGGGCCGCATGCCCGGTCGCCAGAGGCGTGGGAACAAAGGCGCCGAACACGGCCACGCGGCCGGGGACGGGTTCCAGCGCCGGAAGCCGCGGCCATGCAAGCCGGCCTTCGTCGGTAGAGCCCAAAGGTAAGAAGATCCGGTTGGGCAGGCCAGCGAAGAACCTCGCGGTCACGAGCTCACGCCCGCCCGAAACGATGACAGTGATCCCTGCCCGGGAACCGTCCCGCACGATGTCATGAACGAGGTCTTCGGCCCAGGCCAGCGGCCCGGACCGGAATGCCGAAACCCAGGCGCCCCAGCCGCTGAGCACCAGGACCAGCCCGGGCCGCGGCCCGCCCGCAGGGGTCCCCAGCCGTGACGTGGCTTCTTCGGCGACCCGCCGCAACACCCTGGCGGCCCGGCGCACTTCCTGCAGCCCGGCCACCGCGCCGACCCGGGGCTCCGCCGCGGCGCCGCTGAAAGCACCGGCGGCGTCAAGTATGTACAGGTGCGACTCGACACTGCCGGCCAGGAGCTGATCGACTGCGAGGGCCAATACAGGATCGCCGGCGCCGGCCTCAGCGCCGACAAGGCCCAGATGCCCGTGCACGGCAGGACTCCAGCCCAGCTCCGCGACGCGTTGGAGTTCCGGCAGGTCCACCCGCCCCAGCCGGACCGTGTCCCGCTCGGCGTGCCCGGGACCTGGATGCGGCAGCAGGGCCGGCAGGGGATCTGCCACCGGCCGGCGGGGCCGCCGCGCGCCGAGATCCTGCCAGATGGCCACAGCGGCGTCGATGAGCGCGGCCGATCCCTGTGCCGGAGTCGGAACCGGGACCGGTGTCGGGGCCGCGCCGTCGTCAGCGTCGCGTCCGATGGAGCCGCCGCCGCGGGAACCCGCGGCTGCCGGTGGCCGCGTCAGCTCGTCCGTGACCGTGCGAACCGTGATTGTTCCCTCTGCCTGCGGGGCGGTCCGGGGCGTCAGGGCGGCCGTCTGGAACTCCTCCGGAGCTTGTGCACCGCGGATCAGGAACGCCCGCCCGGGGCGGCCAATGGGAATGGCGGCCGCAAGCCCGGAGCCCATAAGGTCGAACGATTCGGGGCCGGACTGGACCCGGAGCGCGATGCAGGTGGTGACATTGGCCCTGATGTCGGCGTTCAGGGCTCCCTGCGGGCGCTGGGTGGCCATGATGAGATGGATCCCCAATGACCTGCCGATGGCGGCAATCCTCATTAGTTCGGAGAGGGCGCCGGGCGCTTCGTCCACCAGGATCCTGAACTCGTCAACGACGATCACCAGATACGGGACGGGCGGTCCGGCGGCCGGTAACGCCTCGTAGGCCGCGAGATCCGGTGCATTGGCCCGGGCGAGCAGCTCCTCCCTCCGCCGGACCTCAGCCCGCAGGGAAACCAGTGTGCGTTCCACCTGCGCGGCGCCCAGATCGGTCAGCATGCCGACGCAGTGCGGAAGGCCGGTGAGCGGGCCCAGGCCGGAGCCGCCCTTGAAATCTATGAAGAGCAGGTTGACCCGGTCCGGAGGATGGCTGGCCGCGAGGCCGGCGGCAAGAGTCCGCAAGAACTCCGACTTCCCGGAACCCGTGGTCCCCGCGACCAGGAAGTGCGGACCGTCAGCCTTCAGATCGATCCGCACGGTCCCCCGGATCGCCGCGCCGACGGGCGTACCCAGCCCGGCCTCCGCGCCGCTCCGGGACCAGCGCCGGGAGATGTCCGATGCCGAGAGGGAAAGGACGTCGGCCAGGCTGCAGTGCTGCGGGATGGGCGGCGGGGGAGTCGCCGGCGCGCGCCGTGTGGCACCGAACCCCCGGCAAAAGCGGTCAAAGACCTCGGCCGGGACCAGATCCGGGACGAAGTCCAGAGGCGGGGACCCAGCCCTGATCAGGGCTCCGCGCCGTCCGAGGACAATGCCGGGGTGCACGCCGGGACCCGGCTCCGGCGAGCACTCGATCACCCTCCACCCGTGTGCCGCCGCCATTGCCCTGAATGCCGGGCCGGCGCCGGCAGCGCCCGGTCCGGCAGCGTCGCCGGACCGCGCCGGAGTGTCCCAAAGGTCGCCGGACCGCGCCGGAGTGTCCCAAAGAATGAGAACCCCGCGGTCGAAGCCCGCGCCCGGACCCGGAGGACCACCGGTACTCCCGGTACTCCCGGTACTGCCGGGACCGCCCGGACTGCCCTGACCGCCCGGACTGCCCTGACCCGCAGGACCTCCCGGATCGCCCGGATCGCCCGGACCGGCAGCCAGCAGGGCCGCGGTGGTGGCGTCATTTGCGGACAGTGTGACGCCGGGCAGGAAACGCGCTGGCAACGGCACCGTGTCCCTCGGGCCGTGCAGCAGCAGGCGCGTGCTGCCCGCCAGAGGATAGGCGGCCAGTTGCAGGATGAACGAGCGCATTAGCCCGGCCGTCGCGGGCGCGGGGCCGTGGACAGTCACCACTGCCGGGACCGGGTCCAAGGTCAGGGGCACTTGGCCGAGCGGGGGTGGCCGGAAGCTGGAGTCGGGTGGTTCGAGCCGGATATTCGCCCTCTGGTCCGCCAGCCCGAGCCGCAGGCAGACATCCGGCGGTTCCCCGTGACGTGCACGGGCCGCCGGGGGTACCGCGGCCGCGCAACCAATGGCCAGGTCCGCCGCGGAGGGTGCGGCCTGCCGGCGTCGTTCCCGGTCTTGCAGGGCGGCCTCCGCCACAGCGGCACGGAGCTCGCGGCGCTGACGACGGCCCGCAAGGAACGGGACGAGGACGGACACGCCAGAGACTGCGGTGAAGGCCAGGAACATCCACATGCCGGTGAGAAGTGCCAGGCCGACGCCGACCAGGAGCGGCAGCACCGCGGCCAACGCCACTGCGGCCCGGTGGCCTGGGGCGGCGGCGCCACGGACAACCAGCGGCGCGGCAACGCTGGAACCGGCCAGCGATGTCACGGTATCCCCCGCAGCACGGGGTACGCCCGGCGGCCCGAGCCGGAGCGAGATGGTGGAATCGCCGCAGCGGATCGAGGACGCCGTGGTCACCGGGGCCATTCGCACTTTCCGGCCATCGACGCTGGTGCCGTTCGCACTGCCGAGGTCCTGGATCGTGACGTCCGAGTCCGTGACGTCCAGGCGTGCGTGCTCCCGGGAGAGCGCAGCATCAGGGATCACGACCTCGGTGCCGCCGCGTCCGATCCGGAACCGTCCCCGCCGCAGCGCGACAAGCATGCCCGCGCCGGGACCGCTGTCCACGGCGAGCAGCAATGTGGCAGTGTCCGGTTTGCCCGGGCCGGTGCGGAATGCCGCGACCGATCCGCTCACCAGCCCAGCACCCTCAACCAGCCCAGCATCCTTAGCCACCCCGGCACCCTCAACCAGCACCGCCGTATCAACCAGTACGGCACCCTGGACCAGGGGAGGCATGCCAACGGTCATCGCGGCGACCGGCGCTCCCCGGACCGACAGCCCACCGGTCCCGTAGCGCCGGGCGACGGCAGCCTCCAGGTCCGCGCCCGGGCACGGGTCGGGGACCTCGACGGACAGCTCGATGAGCTGCCCGTCCGGCGTCGAACCCGCTGCGGGCGCGCTCTGGATCAGGGTGCTGGGCACGAGAGTGCAGTGGTAAATCATCCGCAAGATCCTTTCCGGTTCCGCAGGTCCGGTTCCGCAGGTCCGGTTCCATAGGTCCGGTTCCATAGGCCCGGTTCCGCAGGTCCGGTTCCGCAGGTCCGGTTCCACAGGTCCGGTTCCACAGTAGGGATGCTCCGGCCCGGCCGCGTCCGGGAAAATGATCCATGTGGAAAACGCTTCGGAGCGGCGCGGCTACCCCCGCCAGGCAGGGCTCCCGGAGCCGGGACAGGCGTGGCGTCGGACCGTGGGGCGAGGCGCGATTCGCTGGTACCCGCCGGGTCTCAGGTAGGCTAGACCAGCAGACAATGCACAACATTGCGCTGCCCGCATTCGAACCAGGAGAGTTTGTGACCGCTGACCTCGTCATCGTAGGGTCGGGCTTTTTCGGCCTGACAATCGCAGAACAGGCCGCCACTGAGCTGGGCTTGAAGGTAGTCGTCATCGACCGCCGGCACCACATTGGCGGCAACGCCTACAGCGAAAAGGAAGAGCAGACCGGCATTGAGGTGCACCGTTACGGTGCCCACCTCTTCCACACGTCCAACGACCGCGTGTGGGAGTACGTGAACCGCTTCACGACGTTCACGAACTACGTCCACAAGGTCTACGGCGTGCACAAGGGCGAGGTCTACTCCCTGCCCATCAACCTGGCCACGATCAACCAGTTCTTCCGGGCCAACCTCACCCCCGGGCAGGCCCAGGAACTGATCAAGGAGCAGGCCGGCGAACTGGCCGGCACCGATCCGCAGAACCTGAACGACAAAGGCATCCAGCTGATCGGCCGCCCGCTTTACGAGGCGTTCATCAAGCACTACACCGGCAAGCAGTGGCAGACGGATCCGAAGGACCTGCCCGCGGGCATCATCTCCCGCCTTCCGGTGCGCTACAACTACGACAACCGGTACTTCAACGACAGGTACGAGGGCCTTCCGACCAACGGCTACACGGCGTGGATCGAAAAGATGGCCGAACACCCCAACATCGAGGTCCGGCTCAACACGGACTTCTTCGATGAGTCCCACGAGTACAGCAAGAGCAAGGTGGTCGGCAACATCCCGGTCGTCTACACCGGACCCGTCGACCGCTACTTCGACTTCGCCGAAGGCGATCTGTCCTGGCGCACCATCGATTTCGAAGAAGAGGTGCTCGACGTCGGGGACTTCCAGGGCACATCGGTAGTGAACTACAACGACGAAGACGTCGCGTACACCCGCATTATCGAGCCGCGGCACTTCCACCCGGAGCGCGAATACCAGACGGAGAAGACCGTCATTATGCGCGAGTTCTCCCGTGCCGCGGAGAAGGGCGACGAGCCCTACTACCCGATCAACACGCCTACGGACCGCGATCGGCTCCTCAAGTACCGCGACCTGGCCGCGGCCGAGCAGGATGTCCTCTTCGGCGGCCGCCTCGGTACCTACAAGTACCTGGACATGCACATGGCGATCGGCTCGGCCCTGACCATGTTCGACAACAAGATCCGCCCGCACTTCGAGGGCGGCGCCAAGATTGAAAGCGGGGGAGTGGACGCATGAGCGCCGCAACCGACACCCAGGTAGAGTCCGCCCAGCAGTGGGACACCCTCCAGCGGGTCATCCTGCCCAACGCCAGCCAGATGGACACGGTCCCCCTGTATATGGACATGGGCACCGCGACCGGCATCCAGCTTCCCACGGTTGGCAGCGGCGACGGCAAGAAGGCCAGGGCACAGTCCTTCAGCAGCTCCACCAAGGAAGCCCACGTTGAAGACTTCCTGTCCCGCAACTCCACCAAGGTCCGTTCGGGGGAGCGGGTCTCGTTCGGCAGCTACTTCAACGCCTTCCCGGCGAGCTACTGGCGGCGCTGGACGACCGTGGACAAAATCCGGCTTCAGGTCCGCACCCAGGGCGCCGGATCGGTCATCGTCTACAAGTCCAACGCCCGCGGGTCCCTTCAGCGTGTCGACACGCGACGCGTCGAGGGCTCGGCCGAGAACACCTTCGAGCTGTCGCTTGCGCCTTTCGGTGACGGCGGCTGGTACTGGTTCGACCTCGTGGCGGGCTCCGAACCGCTTGTGATGGTCGACGCCGAATGGCAGGGCCCCGCTGTTGAGAGCACGCCCGGTTCTGTCACCCTGCAGATCACGACGCTGAACAAGACCGACTTCTGCCTCAACAACCTTCGGCTGCTGGCCGAGAACCCCGATGCCCTCAAGCATGTCCAGGAAATCCTGCTGGTTGACCAGGGCACGCAGAAGGTCGAGGACGCGGACGGTTTCGCCGAAGTCCATGAGTCGCTAGGCGGCAAGCTGCGGATCATCAACCAGTCGAACCTCGGCGGCTCTGGCGGCTTTGCCCGGGGCATGTTCGAGGCCGTCGAAAACGGCAGCGACTACGTCCTGCTCATGGACGACGACATCGTGGTGGAGCCTGAAAGCATCATCCGCCTGCTCACGTTCGCGGACCGCTGCAAGACCCCGACGATCGTCGGCGGCCACATGTTCGACCTCTACAACCGGACAGTTCTCCACACGTTCGGCGAGGTGGTCAACCCCTACCGCTTCCAGCCGTCATTGCCGAGCGAGGACATGGTCCTTGGGCATGACTTCCTGTCCTCGAACCTGCGCCAGACCTCCTGGCTGCACCGCCGCTGCGATGTGGACTACAACGGCTGGTGGATGTGCCTGATCCCGACCTCGGTCATCCGGGAAATCGGCCTCTCACTGCCGCTCTTCATCAAGTGGGACGACTCGGAATACGGGCTGCGCGCCAAGGCGCACGGCTTCCCGACAGTCTCCCTGCCGGGTTCGGCCGTATGGCATGTGTCCTGGATCGACAAGGACGACCTCGTGGGCTGGCAGGCCTACTTCCACGCCCGCAACCGGATCGTGGCGGCATTGCTCCACAGCCCTTACGAGCACGGCGGCCGCGTGGTGCGCGAATCGCAGTATGCGGACATCAAGCACCTCGTGTCGATGCAGTACGCGACCGCGCACGGCCGCGGCTGGGCGCTCGAGGATGTGCTCAAGGGCCCGTCCGATCTGCCGGACCTGCTTCCCTCGAAGCTGCCCGAGATCCGTAAGATGATGGCAGGCTACTCGGACTCGATTTTCCGGGCCGACGCGGACGAGTTCCCTACGCCCAAGATGGACAAGCCGCCGCGCCGCGGGCACGGCGTGTCGCAGCCGTCCAGGGTCACTCTCCTTCCCTGGGCTGCCAAGACGGTCGCACGCCAGTTGTTCCGCCCGGTCACCAAGACGAGTGCGGAGCGTCCGCAGACCAACATTGCGCACCAGGACAACCGTTGGTGGCGGATCGCGCAGTTCGACAGCGCCATCGTCTCCAACGCCGAGGGAACCGGCGCTTCCTGGTACAAGCGGGACCCCAAGCGTGTGAGGGAGATGCTCACCGAGAGCAGCCGCCTGCACGCTGCCCTGCTCAAGGACTGGCAGTCGCTGAGCAAGCAGTACAAGGCGGCGATGCCGGAGCTCACGTCCCTGGATTCCTGGAAGAAAATCTTCGAAGAACACACCCAGAGCGAAGTGAAGTAGCGTGACAACCACGATTTCCGGGGAATTGACCCGCCCGGGTCTCGGTGGTGGATTTCGGGATCTTCGCCAGTCCAGTTTTCTGCTGAAACTGCTGGTCCGGAAGGAACTGAAAGTCCGCTACCGCGGCTCCGTTCTGGGTCTCCTCTGGTCCTATGTGAAACCGGCCGTGCAGTTCATCGTGTTCTATGTGGCCTTGGGCGTCTTCCTGGGCCTGGAGCGCAGTGCACGCAACCCGGACGGCCTCTCGAACTATGCCGTGTATCTCTTCTCCGGAATCGTGCTGATCAACTTCTTCTCCGAAGCCCTCGGGAACTCCGCGCGATCGATCGTGAACAACGGCAACCTGATCAAGAAGATCTATCTTCCCCGGGAGCTGTTTCCGGTGGCGTCGGTCTGGGTGTCGGCCGTGCATTTCTTCCCCCAGCTCGTTGTCCTGGTGATCGGATGCGTCGTTGCCGGGTGGCATCCGGATGCATTCCAGCTCTTGGCTGCGGTAGGCGGATTCGCCATTGTGGGCTTCCTGGCCACTGGGCTCGGGCTGTTGTTCGGGGCCGCCAACGTGTATTTCCGTGATTCGGAAAACCTCGTTGACATGCTCCTGATGGTGGCGACCTGGGCGTCGCCCGTCATGTACTCCTGGACGATGGTGGAATCAAAGCTGGGCCCGGGGTTCTTCGCCCTCTACCAGGCAAACCCCATCACGGTGGGCGTCGAGCTGTTCCACTATGCCTTCTGGTACCCCACAACTGACGGTTCGGCTGCGATGCCGCCGAACCTGTTCAGTCTGTGGCTGCCGGTCGGCATGGTCATTTCGCTGGTGGTCCTGGCTCTGGGACAGCTAACTTTTCGGCGGCTTGAAGGCCGCTTTGCCCAGGAGCTCTAAATGGCAAACGCGATTGAAGTTTCCAATGTCAGCAAGGAGTTCGTGCTCCGCCACACCCGTTCCATCAAAGAGGCGGTTGTCTGGCTCGTGAAGGGCCGCAAGGGTGATCTTTCCAAGAAGTTCCACGCCCTGAAGGACGTCTCCCTGATGGTGGAAACGGGGGAGACCGTGGCGCTGCTCGGCCTCAACGGCTCCGGCAAGTCCACCCTGCTCAAGCACATCTCCGGCGTGATGCTCCCGGATTCCGGCAGCGTATATACACGTGGCCGCGTGGCCGGGCTGATCGAGGTCGGGGCGGGTTTCCATCCTGACCTGTCCGGCCGCGACAACGTGTACCTCAATGGAGCGATCCTGGGGATGACGGAGAAGCAGATCAACGAACGCTTCGACGCGATCGTCGAATTCTCCGAGATCGGCGAATTCATCGACACGGAGGTCAAGTTCTATTCGTCCGGCATGTACCTGCGCCTGGCGTTTTCCGTGGCCGTCCACACCGACCCCGAGGTCTTCCTGATCGACGAGATCCTCGCCGTCGGAGATGAACCGTTCCAGCGCAAGTGCATAGCCAAGATTCAGGAACTGGCCGGGCACGGCAAGACGCTGGTGGTTGTCAGCCACGACCTTGACCTGGTGTCGCGCATCTGTGCCCGGGGTGTCTATCTCGAGCATGGCAACGTATTATTCGACGGACCTATTGATGAGGCCGTTGCCCGGCTGCGGGCCTAGGCGGTACCGCAGCCGGTGACGGCAGCGCAGCTGAAGGGACCATGTCCACTGGACATGGTCCCTTCAGGTTCCCGGCAAGCGCACATAGCGCAAAATAACGATGACGTTGTTTGAAAACAGAAAGAGAACCGTGACCTCTTTGCCGTCGGCGGCTGTTCTGCCCCAGCCCCAGGGTTCCCCCGAGCGTACCGGCCCCGCCAGCCCTGCGGGCGCTTCCAGCGCGGGAAGGAACGGCCGGCGACTGGACATCCAGGGGCTGCGCACCCTGGCGGTGGGCATGGTGATCATCTATCACGTCTGGCCCGGTATTCTCCCCGGCGGCTTTGTCGGCGTCGACGTCTTTTTCGTCATCTCCGGCTTCCTGATCGTGGGATCGCTCGTCCAGGAACTGGCGCGTACCGGACGCATCCGGCTCTCCATCTTCTACGCGAAACGGATCAGGCGCCTGCTGCCCGCTGCCACCACGGTTCTGCTGGCGACCATGCTGGGCGCCGTGGTCCTGCTCCCGCAGAACCGTTGGCAGTCCATTTCCCTGGACGTCATCATGTCCGCCCTGCAAGTGCAGAACTGGAACCAGGCCTTCAGCGTGGACAGCTACGCCGCGGCGACCGCCCTGGTGTCCCCGGTGCAGCACTTCTGGTCCCTGGCAGTGGAAGAACAGTTCTACCTGATCATTCCCGTCATCCTGCTGGCGGGAGTGGCCGTCACGGTGAAACGTCGCCTCCGGATCGAAACCGTCTCCTTATGGATCTTGGCGGTGGTGTCGGTGGCGTCCTTCGTCCACAGCGTCGTCTTCTCGTCCGCCCAGCACGACATGGCGTACTTTGCGACCACCACGCGGATCTGGGAGCTGGGCGCCGGGGGCATCGGCGCCCTGCTGATTCCCAAATTGCGCCTGGGCCCGGTGCGGGCGTGGCTTTCGGGCTGGATCGGTTTGGGCGTGATCGTCTTTTCCGCGATGACCCTCTCTGTTGCGATGGACTTCCCGGGCAGCATCGCCCTCCTGCCCGTCGCGGGGACATTGCTGCTGCTCACAGCCGGTTCGCCGGCGGCCGGACCGGCCACTCCGGGCAGCCCGGTCGGCTACTCGGCAAGCCGGGTCCTCAGCCTGCGGCCAGTGACCTACATCGGTGATCTTTCGTACTCCTTGTACCTGTGGCATTGGCCCGTCGTCGTGTTCTACGTCTTCCACCTCGGCCGGGCCCCGGGCGCCTTCCAGGGCACCGCCATGGTCGCCATCAGCCTGGCGCTGGCGGCCGCCTCGTACCACCTTGTCGAGCAGAAGTTCCGGCACGCGCCGGCCGTCCAGGGGCCGTCGCCGCGGCCTGGACGGTGGGGATTGCTGCGCCGGAACGCTTTCGTCCTGGCAGCAGGACTGCTCGTGGCGTCGACGGTGGCGGCTGCGGTGCCGTGGGGCGTCGTCGAAGCCAAGTCGCAGCAGCTGAATGGGGCCTTGGATTTGCGTGACTATCCTGGCGCGACGGCGTTTGATCCCGTCCGGCCCGCCGCCGTCCCCGACGGCGTGCCCGTCCGGCCCGATCCCGCCGTCGCCATGAAGGATGTGCCCCTGACCTGGACGGAGACGTGCGGGAAATTCAATCCGGCCGTCACCGGGGCTGACCAATGCATTTTCGGCGCGCCGGACGCCACTCAAACGGTGGTCGTCGTCGGGGACTCACACGCCGCGCAGTACGTGGATCCGCTCGTGATTGCCGGCGCAGCCGGGGGCTGGAAGGTGCAGGCCATGGTCCGGAACGGGTGCCCCTTCACGGCAGCGCCGGCGATGAATGGCACCACGGTGCACCGCAGTTGCTCCGAACAGAACAAGGCCACGTTGCAGCGCATCCTGCAGCTGCGGCCGCGGTTGGTGGTGGTATCGGGAATGGCGCCGGCCGGCTACCGCGAAGCCCTCAACTGGACGTGGGGCAGCCCGGAAGAACTCGTCAAAGGCTATGTCCAGCTCTTGAAGCCGCTCCGGGAAGCCGGGATCCGCGTGGCAGTTGTGCCTGACACGCCGTATCCGGATTTTTCGGCGCCGGACTGCGTTCAGGTCAACGGACGGGATTCGCCCGAGTGCCAGTTCACGGCATCCGACGCCGCCGCAGACCCCCTGCAGCTGGCCGGAGCACTCGTGCCCGGCGTCGAGGTTCTCGATATGTCCGCCTACTTTTGCCGGCAGGGGATCTGCCCGGCCGTCATCGGCAACGTGCTCGTGTACCGGGACAACCATATGACCAACACCTTTGCCAAGACGCTGGCACCGGCGCTGGCCCGGCAGCTCAGCTTCTAGCCCTCGGCCGCAGGGCAGGCGCCGGAGCATGCCGCGGAGCCTGCCCCGCGGCGGCAGGGCAGGCTGCTGGTTCAGTTCCCGCAGGCGGTGACTTTGTAGAGCTTCGCCTCGCCCTGGCTGTCGATGAGCTGCACGCCGGGGTTCGCTGCGAGATTGCGCAGGCCGGCGGGAGTGTGGTCTCCGCCGTGGACTTCGACCGGGCCGAAGTCCAGGATGTAGTAGGCATTCGCCGCGCGGACCGCCTGGCACACGCTGGCGTCCGTCGTCACATTGCCGATCGAATCGTAGATCCGCTGAACATCCGGGGAGACGTAGCTCATGACATGGAGCTGGGCGGACTTGCGCTCGCCCAGCGCGTAGGAGAGCGCCGCACCGGTGTACGGGTTGTCGATCAGCAGCGCATTTTCGGGAACAGTCTGGGGCAGGCGCTTCATGAGCTGGAGTTCGTCGGTGGAGACCAGCGGCGAATCGCCGGCGAGCCTGTAGTTTCTCGAGCCCTGCTCGACCTCCAGCTCCAGGCCGCCCTGCTGTCCCAGGGCGATGGCGGCCAGCACGATGGCGGCGATGCCTACGGACCGGTAGGCTGCCGTTCCGGCACGCCCCCAGCGCGGAGAGCCGTCAAGGGCCAGCTCGATGGCCTTCGACCGGCCGCGCATCGCCAGGATGCGCCGCCCTGCCCAGTCAACGCCGACGGCAACCAGCAGGACCGCAACCAGCGGCAGTAGGGCGGCAATCCGGTAGCTGTCGTTGTACCAGACGCCGGTGAGGAAGTCCCGGGTTTCCGACTTGGTAAAGCCGGAGACCACGACGAACAGGTAGGTGAACAATGCGAAGACGCCTGCGATCCACACCCGCTGCCAGCGGTCCTGGAAGCAGGCCCAGAGGCCGAGGAATACGAGCGGTGCCACAAGCCAGGCCAGTGCGAGGCCGTCGGGCGAGATGGTGACGGCTTCGCCAATGGCCTTCGGAATGCTCTGGTACGGGCCCCAGAAGGAAGCCTCGGGCGGTGGGCGCAGATTGGTCCACAGCAGGTCGAAAGCGACGGCGTACCCGGCGACCGGCAGCGCCAGCCTCAAAACATACGAGCGGGCGCGGGCCTGCTTCCGCCGAAGGGCAGCCGCAGAGCGCCACACCAGCGTCACCACCATGGGCAGCGTCCACGTCAGCCAGGCCATGAACGTCGTGGGATGGGCGACAATCAGGCCGATGAGCGCCAGCAGCAGGGCCAGTATCGAGGCGAGATCGCGGCGGACAAGTCCGGGCGTCAACCCGGCACACGCCGCAGCCAGGGCGACGCTGGAGGGCAACACGCTGATGGCCAGCAGGTTAGGATACAGGACCCCAAAGTCCATCATGAGCAGCGGGAAGGCGCCCAGCGACGCCGCTGCAATGCCTGCGGCGACCAGAGCGGCCGGGCGTCCCCCCGCCACGGACCGCGCCAACAAGAGGCATCCCAACGGCCAGAACACGGCCGCAAGGACGATGCTGGTGATATTGACGGCGAGCGGGACGCTCGCGCCCGTTGCCATGGCGACGAGGGTGGCGACAGCGTTCCAGCCGGCCGGGTAGGCGCCGCCGCCGGTCATCGCACCCAGGGTCAACGACGACGCCTGGCCGATATCCAGGGCAAACCTGACCGAATTCAGGTGGAAGACGGCGTCATACGTCTGGGAAATGGCCTGCGGGCTGCCGATGAGATGGATGGTGTGGACGGCGAGGAGCCCTCCGGCGATGACGGCTCCGGCCAGCGCCGCGAGGTCTCCGCGGACGTCCGGCACCCTCAACGGATTCAGGCCGGTTGCGGCCGGGCCGGAGGGACGGAACCGCGCCGCCCACAAACCGAGCAGGGACAGGGCCACCGCCACGACGGCCACGGGGAGCAGCCCGAACCTCACCTTCAGGAACGGGGCCAACGTGGACGTGATGACCACAACGCCCACGGTCATCGCGGGGGCAAGCGCCAGGGCGCTGAATCCCCTGAATCGCAGGGCAACGGAGATGATCAGCCCGGGCAGGACCAGGACAGCGCAAGCGATCAGGACCTGCGGTAAGACGGACATCCACATGAAAGATTACGGCTCCAGGAGTCCGAGGAGGTAGGCGCCGTACCCGCTCTTGACCAGCGGCTCGGCGCGCTGGCGGAACTCGTCATCGCTCAGGAAACCCTGGCGCCAGGCGATCTCCTCCGGGGCGCCAATCTTCAGACCCTGCCGGTTCTCGACCGTCCGGATGAAGTTCGACGCGTCGTTGAGGTCATCGAAGGTTCCGGTGTCCAGCCAGGCCGTGCCGCGGGGGAGGATTTCGACGCGCAGCTGGCCTCTCTCGAGGTAGGTCCGGTTGACGTCGGTGATTTCCAGCTCGCCGCGGGGCGAGGGCTTCAGGTCCTTGGCGATCCCGACGACGTCGTTGTCATAGAAGTACAGGCCGGGCACCGCATAGTGGGACTTGGGCCGCTCCGGTTTTTCCTCCAGCGAGACGGCCTGGCCGGCGTCGTCGAACTCCACGACGCCGTAGGCTTTGGGGTTCTTGACCCAGTAGCCGAAGACGGCGCCGCCGTCGATGTCTTTGTGCTTCCGCAGCTGGGTTCCCATCCCTTGGCCGTAGAAGATGTTGTCACCCAGCACCAGGGCGACCGTCTCGTTGCCGATGTGCTCCTCGCCGAGGATGAAGGCCTGCGCCAGTCCGTCGGGAGAGGCCTGCTGGACATAGCTCAGGTTGATGCCGAACTGTGAACCGTCGCCGAGGAGGCGCTTGAACTGCTCGGCGTCATGCGGGGTGGTGATGATCAGGATGTCTTGGATGCCGGCCAGGATCAGCGTCGATAGCGGGTAGTAGATCATCGGCTTGTCGTAAACCGGGACGAGCTGTTTGCTGATGCCGTGGGTGATGGGATGGAGACGAGAGCCGGTCCCGCCGGCAAGAATTATTCCGCGCATGGTATACATCCTCTCCTACCAGTCTGCACTCGGCCAAACCCGTGGAGGGCCCGGTGGCCCAGGGACCCGGGTGGTGTCAGGCGGAATGCCGGCGCCCGGTCCGGCCGCGGAGACCGTCGGCGGTGCCGCGGAGCACCGCTCCGAGCCGGGCTGAGCGGCCGGGCGCCAGCAGGGTCACGATCAGCAGATGCCGCAGATCGCCCCACATCCCGCCGGCCACCCAGGCGGGATATCGGGCAGCGTACCGGCGCCCCGTGACGAGCCGGTTCCTGAAGATGTAGTAGTAGCGCCAGGTCGCGGCGGTGCGGACCCGCAGCGGGCGGCCGCCCGCCGGGACGGGCCGGCCGAACACCTTGGCCTCCACCATCGTTCCGAGGGAGTGGTCGAACTCTGCCGCCGCGAGAACGGTGGGCAGGCCCGCGGCGAGTGCGCGGTAGTAGTACTCGGTGTCGACCAGGTCGATGAAGAGCTCTTCCCAGAACCCGCCAAGGACGTCCAGCGTGCCGGCCGGGATCAGTAGGCCCGACTGGATCGGCTCCCGGCCAAGGGCGACGCCGTTCCGGGTCCCGGCGCGGAGCACCGGGTTTCCGTGGATCCTGGACGGGGAGATGAGCCCTGGCTCGACGCCGGCGGCCCGCGCGTCCGCGGCGGCGCGGCGCAGGGCCTGCACGTAGCCCGCCGGCAGAAGCGAGTCCTGGTCCACGGTCAGGATGTAGTCCGGGTTGCCGTGCCGGCGGGCCGTGCGGATGCCGGCGTTCAAGGCGGCGCCGATGCCCGCGTTCTGCGGGAGGCGCACCACTTCTGCGCCGGCCGCGACCAGCGCGGCGAAGATCGGCTCGTAGCCGGGGCCGCCGCCGTCGTCAACCACCACGACGGCGTCCACCTGCTCCCGCAGCGATTCGACGTTTCCGATCAGCGCCGCCGTCGGCCGGAACGCGGTGACGACGCCGGTGACGCCGGTGGCGCCCGTGGCAGGGACGGGGGACTCGCCAGTCACGTGGGGATCGCTCACTTTCCGAAGGAATGCCGCAGGAGGATGCCGAGCGTCCCGGAGGCACTTTGCCGGAGCGTGCCGGCGAGGATCAGGAGTGCGTGGGCCCGGGACGTGAGCCGCAGCCGGGCGGCGCGGGCCGCCTTGCGCCAGCCCTTCGCCGTGCACAGCGCCGCGGCCAGATCGAAGAAGTCGCGCTCACCGACGAACCGGGACCCGTCGACGAGTTTCGCGGACGACGCGCTGTGAGTGTGCCGGCGGTATTCGAAGCAGATATCGGGGACGATCAACAGCTCGGCCCCGCCAAGCACCATGTCCATGACGAGGGCGAGGTCCTGGATGACGGGGAAGCCATCACGGAAGTCATAGTCCCGGATCCGGTCGCGGCGGAAGGCCAGGGAGGGCCAGTAGAGCCAGTCGCCGTGCAGGAGGCTTACCGCCAGCCGCTCGCCGCCCACAAGCCGCGACCCGGTGCCGTGCGGCTTGACCAGCCGCTGCTTGACGATGTCCACCAGGGGGACGGAGGGTTTGCCGTCCTCGTCGATGATCTGGACGCCGGGCTGGATAATCCAGGCGTCGGGGAACTCGGCGTGGGCGCGCAGCACGACGTCCACGAAGTTCGGCAGCAGAAGGTCGTCGCATCCCATGACCACCAGGACGTCCTGGCTGGCCAGCGAGACGCAAGTCCTGAAGTTCTCGGTTATGCCCTCGTTCTTTTCTTTGCGGATATAGGTGATCCGGGGATCGTCCGCGGCCTCGACGTAGCGTCTGACGTCGTCACCCGGGTAGGCGTCGTCAACCACCGTCAGGCGCCAGTCCGGGCTGGTCTGGGCCAGGACGCTGTCGACGGCCCGTTTCATGTAGTTAACATCGCCCCAGTAGGGGATAAAGATGTCCAGTGCCACCGGGGCCTCCTACTTCGTCGTCGGCGTTGCCGGAGCGTCGCCGTCCTGGGCGGACATGCCCTCGACCATCGTCCGGAGGATGGCCACTTCCTCCGCGAGCGTGCGCGTCTCGTCCTCCACCACGGACAGCTCCCAGGACAAGTGCAGGCAGACACCGAGCAGCAGCAGGATGCTGATGATGAACAGCAGATTGGAGGGCAGCTGGACGCCGACGCGTTCGGCCACGATCGTCAGCAGGCTCGGAAATGCGGCCAGAACCAGCGTGCCGATTCCGACGAAGAGCCAGAGTGCTGCGTATTTCTCGCGAAGCTTCTTCCGGCGGAGCATCTCGAAGACGACGCCGACGATCGCCAGGGCAAGGAAAAAGGCGGGCCAGTTGCCCATTAGACGGCTCCTTTGGCGGCCAGCGCGGGGTCGGAAATGGTGGACCGCTTACGGGTCAGCGCGAACATGAGGGCGAAGACGGACCGGCCGAGGTAGACGGCGGACTTGAGGGGGTTGTGGCTGGGGGTCCCGCCTTGGCGCGGGCGCATTTCCACCGGGACCTGGGTCACCCGGCAGCCGGAGCGGATCGCCACCACCAGGGAGTCGATGGTGTCGCCCAGATACTCCGCGGGGTAGTGGTCCAGGTACTGGTTGATGGCGCGCCTGTTCGCGGCACGGAAGCCGCTGGTCACGTCCGTGAGCCGGGTCTTGGCCAGTGCTGAGATGACCTTGGCGAGGAGCTGCATGGCCCACTTGCGCGGCCCGCTGACCGAATAGTCGCCGCGGTCGGCAAAGCGGGCGCCGATGGAGATGTCGGCGTGCTCCAGGCCTGCCAGGACCTCGTGGATATTGCGGGGATCATGCTGTCCGTCGGCGTCCACCTGGATCACGCGCTGGTAACCGAGGCGCTGGGCGTACTTGAAGCCGGCCCTCATGGCGCCGCCGACCCCGAGGTTGAACGGCAGCGTCAGGACGGTGGCGCCAGCGTCTTTCGCGACCGCCGCGGTGGCATCCGTGGAGCCATCATTGACCACCAGGACATCGTAGGGCCGGCCGACACTAAGCACTTCCCGGACGGTGTTCCCCACGGACTCGGCTTCGTTCCACGCCGGCATTATGACCAGCACACGGGTCGAGTCAAGAATTTTCATAGTTCTCCAATATATCAACGGCCCGGAGGCGGCTGACGGAGTGGGCGGCGTCCGGTTCGGGATTGGTGATCACCCTGCGGAATGCGGCGTTGACGGCGGCGACCGGCCGCGGGCATCTGTCGATCACGCTGCTGATCCTACCTTCCGGCCCCGGCCGCGGGCGCCCGCGGGCAGGATCCGGAGGGAGGGACGCAGCAGGCCCAGGAACAGGAGGGCTTCGCTCACGGCCATGCCCAGGGCGACGCCGGGAACGTTGGCCGCCAGTCCGGCCGCCACCATGAGCAGCACGCCGACGACGGCGGAAACCGCGGTCCACATCAGCACCGACTTCTGGCGCTGGGCGGGGATCAGCACGTTCCGGATCAGGGGCGTTGATGAGGAGATGAAGAAAAAGGACACACCGTAGTACAGGCACGTCAGGGTGTCCGCGCGGACGGCTTCGCCGAACATCACGCCGGAGACCCACGGGCCGAACAGCGTCAGGAAGATCCCGCCCGCAAGCCCCAGGACCGCGTGGGCAGCCATGGCCACGAAGTGGCGGCGCCGCGGGTCGGCGGCGTCGTGTTCCAGGGTCCAGCCCTGGAATGTGTTGCCGAGCGCCACGATCGTGAAGAGCCCCAGGCGGTAGATGGCGTCCGCCGAGGCGAAACCCGCCGTGGCTGCGGCCGACGGCACCGTCGCGGTCGCGATCGGAACCGGGGACGAGCCGTAGGCGCTTCCCGTGAAGTTGATGCCGGCCGTGCCCGCGGTGGGCACGATCTCCCGCACGACCTTCCGCGGGCTCCGGGGCAGCCAGGTCCGGGGTTCACCGAACCGGCGGTGGAACGCGACCAATGCCACCAGCGTCGTAACGACCGAGACCAGCCCGTACGTCCAGACCTGTCCGGTGAGAAGGATGACCGGGGCGCTGATGACGGCCGCGAAGAAACGGGGGAGCGTGTCGTAGACGGCAAGGATCCGGGGCTGGCCGGTGCCGATGCCGTACCAGGCGGGCGAGAATCCGGTCAGCGCCGTGGCCCAGGCCATGGTGATGGCATCGAGGCGGAAACCTTCACGGGCTACGAGCGCGACGATCACGCTCATGACGGGCAGGACGATTACCGCGATCAGGATCCGCGAACGGACGCTCCTGGAATACAGGGCCGCCCGCAGCGGGAAGGCGCCGGCGCGGGCAATCTCGACTGGGCCGGAGATGTTCCAGCTCCAGAGAATGATGGTGGACGCAAAGATGCCAATGGCCTGGCCGGAGGTGATGCTGGACCAGCCGGCGGCCCCCACGACGCGCGAAACGACCGGCAGGAGCAGGAACGGCAGGACCAGCGCCAGCAGCGGCAACAGGGTGAAGCCTGCAAGCCTGAACAGAACGGGTCTCATGCGGTGCGGTCCTCGTGCTGGGGGGGCTTGACCTAACGATGATACGCGATTGCCCCGCACCGGCCCCTGGCCCAGGAGTCGCCTAGAGTGGTTCGCATGAACGACGAGAATGGCCCCGGCGTGCCGAAGATCAGGGCCAGCGTGTGCATGGCCACCTACAAGGGTGCGGCCTTTGTCCGGGAGCAGATAGCGTCCATCCTCGCCGAGTTGGGTCCCGATGATGAGATCGTCGTGGTCGATGATGCGTCCCCCGACGAGACTGCCGCGATCGTGGAGGGCATCGAAGATCCGCGGATCCGTCTCGTCCGCTCGCCTGTCAACCGGGGGTACGTGCGCAGCTTCGAGGAAGCGATCCGGCTGAGCCGGGGGGAGTACGTGTTCCTGTCCGACCAGGACGACGTCTGGATTCCAGGACGGCTGGAGCTGATGCTCGCTGCCTTGTCCGGTTCTTTGGTGGTCGCCAGCAATTTCGACATGTTGGGCGGCGGGATCCGGCCCTGGATTCCGCGGCTGAAGTCCGCGGACTCGCGGCGGCACATGGCAAACTTGTTTGCCATCCTGATCGGGTACCGGGCGTACTACGGCTGTGGCATGGCCTTCCGCCGGGAGGCTGCCCGCTACTTCACACCGATTCCCGCTTACGTCCGGGAATCACACGATCTCTGGCTGGCCATCTGCGGCAATGTCGCCGGATCGATAACCCACCTAGACGAGTCGACCATTTACCGCCGGATCCACGAATCGAACCAGACGCCTGCCGGCCTGCGGTCGCTGCCCAAGATCGTCGCGGCCCGCGTGATGCTGGTCCGGCTCATGGTCGAAGCCCTCCGCAGGACCCGCCGGCGGGTCTGAGCCGGCAACGGCCTTTCGGTAAGCTGGCCTCATGCAGAAACTCCTCGTCACCGGCGGCGCCGGATTCATCGGCTCCAATTTCGTCCACTACGTATTGCAGAACACCGACCATCAGGTCACGGTCCTCGACAAGCTCACCTACGCAGGCAATGTGGAGTCGCTGGCGGGCCTGCCGGCGGACCGCTTCACGCTGGTGCAGGGCGACATCTGCGACGCCGCTGTGGTGGAGCGCCTGGTTGCCGGGTCCGACGTCGTGGTGCACTACGCCGCGGAATCCCACAACGACAACTCGCTGCATGATCCGCGCCCGTTCCTGGACACCAACATCATCGGGACCTACACCCTGATCGAGGCCGCGCGGAAGCACAACAAGCGTTTCCACCACATCTCCACCGACGAGGTCTACGGCGATCTCGAGCTCGATGACCCGGAGCGGTTCACCGAGAGCACGCCCTACAACCCCTCCAGCCCGTATTCCTCCACCAAGGCGGGCTCGGATCTGCTGGTCCGCGCCTGGGTGCGGTCGTTCGGTCTGCAGGCGACCATCAGCAACTGCTCCAACAACTACGGCCCGTACCAGCATGTGGAGAAGTTCATCCCGCGCCAGATCACCAACGTGATCGACGGCATCCGTCCCAAGCTGTACGGCAAAGGCGAGAACGTCCGCGACTGGATCCACGCCAACGACCACTCGTCCGCTGTCCTGGCGATCATCGCCAAGGGCCGGATCGGGGAGACCTACCTGATCGGCGCCGACGGCGAGAAGAACAACAAGGACGTCGTCGAACTGATCCTCAAGCACATGGGCCAGGCGCCGGACGCGTACGAGCACGTGGTGGACCGGCCCGGCCACGACATGCGGTACGCCATCGACTCCTCCAAGCTGCGCGAGGAACTCGGCTGGGAGCCGCAGTTCTCCAACTTCGAGGCGGGCATCGAGGACACCATCGCCTGGTACCGGAACAACGAGGACTGGTGGCGGCCCCAGAAGGCCGCCACGGAAGCGAAGTACAAGGAACAAGGCCAGTAGATTATGTCGATCGAGTTCTCGAAAAAGCTCACAGCGCACGAAACCCCGATCCCCGGCGTCGTCCTCTACGACCTTCCCGTCCACGGTGACAACCGGGGCTGGTTCAAGGAGAACTGGCAGCGGGAAAAGATGGTGGCGCTTGGCCTGCCCGACTTCCGTCCGGTGCAGAACAACATCTCGTTCAACGAATCCGCCGGCACCACCCGCGGCATCCATGCCGAGCCGTGGGACAAGTTCATCTCCGTGGCCACCGGCAGGATTTTCGGCGCCTGGGTGGACCTGCGCGAAGGCCCGACCTTCGGCGCCGTGTTCACCGCCGAGCTGGACCCCAGCCAGGCCATCTTCATTCCCCGCGGGGTGGGGAACGCCTTCCAGACGCTGGAGGACAACACCGCCTACACCTACCTCGTCAACGACCACTGGTCCGCTGACGCCCAGGGCCAGTACACGTTCCTGAACCTCGCCGACGAAACCGCGGCCATCAGCTGGCCGGTGCCGTTGGACCAGGCCGAGCTCTCGGACAAGGACAAGGCGCACCCGCGCCTGGCGGACGTCACACCGATGCCGCCGAAGAAGGTCCTCGTGGTCGGCGCCAACGGCCAGCTCGGAAAAGCGCTGCGCCGGCAGTACGACGGCGACCCGTCCGTTGAGTTTGCCGGCCGGGACGAGTTTGACCTCGGCAGCGAGGATGCCTTCGCCGGACGGAACTGGAAGAACTACTCCACGATCATCAACGCCGCGGCCTACACCGCGGTGGATGCCGCCGAGTCGGCCGAGGGCCGGGCGGCTGCCTGGGCGGTCAACGTCACGGCCGTGGCGCGGCTGGCCCGCACCGCCGTCGAACACGACCTCACCCTGGTGCACGTGTCCTCGGACTATGTCTTCGACGGCACGCGCGCCACGCACGACGAATCCGAACCGGTGGCGCCGCTGGGCGTCTACGGCCAGACCAAAGCCGCGGGCGACGCCGTCGTCAGTGTGGTGCCCCGGCACTACATTGTGCGCACCAGCTGGGTGATCGGTGAGGGCAACAACTTTGTCCGTACCATGGCCTCGCTGGCCGAGCGCGACATCGAACCGTCAGTGGTTGACGACCAGATCGGGCGGCTGAGCTTCACCGAAGACATCGCCGCCGGCATCCGGCACCTGCTGGAATCAGGCGCCGAGTACGGCGTCTACAACCTCAGCAACGACGGCGAGCAGCAGTCCTGGGCGGATATCGCCGCGGACGTCTACGAACTCTCCGGCAAACCGCGGGAGGCCGTGACCGGTGTGAGCACCGAGGAGTACTTCAAGGGCAAGGCCGTCTCGCCGCGGCCGCTGAACAGCGCCCTCACGCTGGACAAGATCAAGGCGACCGGGTTCACCGTTCCCTCCGCAGCTGAGCGGCTGAGCGACTACCTCGGTTCCTGATTTAGCGGTCTTTAACGGTCAGCCCCGGGCACCACAACGCAGACCGGCCCCCSCMCCTGCGGGGGCCGGTCTGCGTTGTGCGGCGTCGGCCAGGGCGGCTAATACCAGGGTGGCTAATAGGTGAGCGTTTGGCACCCCAGCAGGGAGTTGTTCAGGCTCAGCATCGAGACCGCGACGCCGTAAGCGCACACCCGGTACTGGCCGCGCTGGGTGATGGGGACCGATGACGTGAAGCCGTGATTTCCGACCGTGTCGAGGGCCCGGTTGACGTCCGGGCGCTTCTGGTCGGCCATGAAGGCGTACCCCTTCCGGATGCCGTCAGGCGAGGTCACGTAGACGTGGTCCGGGATCGATGAGGCCGCAAAGAACGGATCCAAGGTCCAGCCCGAGGCCCTGATGGAGGCTTTGCCGCTGGCGACCTGGATTGAGGCCGCATCCAGGTAACCCATGGTGGCCGGGGTTGGGCTTGCGCTGATGGACTTGCAGCCCAGCAGCGTATTGCCGGCCGTGACCGGGGCGATGCCGATGGCATAGGCGCACACGGTGTACTTCCCGGCACGGGTCAGCGGAACGGAGACCTGGAAACCGTGGTCACCAACCGTGTGCAGCGCGGCATTGACGTCCGGCCGCGGGCGGTTTGCGGTGAAGGCGTAGCCGGGATTGGTCCCGTTGGGCGACTGGACGTAGACGTGCACGGGCACGCTCTTCCCTGGCTGCACCGGATCCAGTGCCCATCCGCTCACCTGGAAGTTCGCGGCGTTGGGCGCCTGGGTGAGGGACACCGAATCGTAGGAGCCGAACGGTGCCGGGTTTGCCTCAACATTTGTGGTCTTGCAGGACAGCAGCACGTTGGCGTTTCGCCCGATCCCGTAGACGCACGCACGGTACGACCCCGGAACGGTGGCTTTGACCTGGTAGTCGAAGCCGTGGGCCAGCCCCAGACCGGTCGCGTCCGCGACATCCTTCCGGGCGACGTTGGCCGTCATCCGGTATCCGGTGGTTTTCCCAGCCGGGTCGGTGACGTAGGCGTCCGCATAGCTGGAGACCGAGGGGTTGGCGAGGTCGGCTGCCCAGCCCTTGAGCCGCAGCGTGACCTTGTCGGCCGTGCGGACCTGGCCGAAGCTGTCGAAGGACCCCGTCGGTGCCTCCACCCCGGTGGCCCGGAGTGACTTGCAGTCCAGGAGTGTGTTGCCGAAGGACCCGATGGCGTAGGCGCAGACCTTGTAGGTGCCCGAAGCCGTGATCCGGACCGTGCCGTCGAAGCCGTGCAACAAACCGTAACCGAGTGCCTGGTCAACATCCGGCCGGGACTTGTTGGCCTGCCAGGCGTAGCCCTTGGTGGTCCCGGACGGATCAGTGACGTAAATGTGCGTCTGGATCGAGGACGACGTCCTGGCCAGGTCTGCCGACCAGCCCCGGGCGCGCAGGGAGACCGCGGCGCCGTCGCGGGTCACGGAGAGGTCGTCGAAGGAGCCGGTGGGCAGCGGCGTCCCGGCGAAGCGCTGGAGTGAGGCATAGTCGCCGTTCCAGATATTGGAGTCGCCCGCGAACGGCCCCGTGCTGCTGTATTGCCACATGCTGAAAACGCTCCAGCTGGAGGGGACGGGCCCGGCGTTGTCTGTGGCGGAGAGCGGGTAGGACGCGACCCACAGCGGGTAGTCGCCGAAGCCCGCCGCGTTGGCCGTGCACTGGTTCCACCACGACGTGTTGGTGTAGATGACGGGAAGGCGGCCCGTGAGCGCCCGCATGGTGTTCCCGAAGTCGCGCACCCAGGACGTCAGCTGCGAGGGGGACATGCCGTAGCAGGTGTTGCCGAAGTAGAAGCCGTTGATGGTGCGGCCGGCGTAGGGGTTGAATTCGAAGTCGAGGACCGGGGGCATGGTCCGGCCGTCGGCACTCCAGCCGCCGCCGTTCTGGACGAAGAAGCGTGCCTGGTCCGCTCCTGAGGACCAGTTCGGGATCGCGAAGTGGTAGGCGCCCCGGATCATGCCGACGCTGCGGGCGCCGCCGTACTGGGCGCCGAAGGAATCGTTGGTGAAGTAGTTGCCTTCACTGGCTTTGACGTAGGCGAAGCGGGCCCCCATGTTCCACTGGCTCTGCCAGTTCACGCTGGTCTGGTGGCCGCTGACGTCCAGGCCTTTGACCCCGTACGACGGCGACCACGTGCCCTGCGTGGTGAGCGACTCGATGGCGGCGGACTGGGTGGTCGCCTTCAACAGTGGCGACGGAGCGCTGACCCGGGCGGAGCGCTGGCCCATCTCGGCACCACCGGGGCCGACCGCCGCGGCCATGGCCGCCCGGTCCTTGACGCCGCCCGGCGCCGCTGCGGACTGTGCCGCTGCCTGCGTTGCCGTCGGTGACGGTGAGGGGGCCGGGGCAGGGGCGGCCGGGGCCGTAGATGGGGCCGTTGCGGATGGCGCCGGAACGGTGCTGGTGACCGTCGGCGTCGGGGTGGCAGACGGCGTGGCGGACGCGGTGGCAGACGCCGACGGCGTGGCTGGCGGCTCGACGGCGGTTGCCGGCGCCGGAACGCCGGTGATGGCCAGCAGGGTGGCGGCGAGGAGAATGGCCCCGGCCCGTCGGCATCGGTGGCTGGTGGGGGGATGTGGGGTGCGCTTCATGTTCCGCTCCGGGGCAATGGCACGCTGTGGGAGCCGCGCCACACGGTCTCGCGCCCGAGGGGCTACGAGGAGAGCTGGCCGGGCTGAGAGAATGTCTGACTTAACGCGCTCACCCTAACACCGGCCGACATCCGAGACCAGTGATTCAAGTGTTGCCAAAGTGAAAGTTGTCATGTTGAAACCTGCCGGTTATCCACATGGGCGCCCGGCACCCCTTGTCGGGCCGGTTGCCCGCCCCTAGTTTTAACCCCATCGCCCCGGCACACAGGGGCGGCAGTCATATGGGGGTCCGCGTGGAGGCTGTACGCATTGTTGAGGACGAGGTCCGTGAACTGATCCGCCGGCGGGGCCTTGACCCCCTGCGGGAGTCCGGGGAAGTCCGGCGCCTGGTCGAGGCGGCGGTCAGCGACTACGACGAACGGGCCCTCCTGGCGCCGCTGCCCCCGCTGGGCCCGCTGGAGTCGGCCCGGAGATTTGTCTTCGACGCAGTGGCGGGCTTCGGTGCACTCCAGCCACTCCTGGACGACCCGGGCATCGAGGAAATCTGGCTCAACGCGCCGAATGAAATCTACGTGGCGCGCAACGGCGAATCGGAGCTGACCTCCGTTTCGCTGACGGACCAGCAGGTCCGGGACCTTGTGGAACGGATGCTGAAGAGCTCGGGCCGGCGCCTGGACATGTCCTCCCCGTTCGTGGATGCGGCGCTCCCGGACGGCTCCAGGCTGCACGTCGTGATCCCGGACGTCACCCGGCGTCACTGGGCCATCAATATCCGCAAGTTCGTGGTCAAAGCCAGCCGGCTCGAGCACCTGGTGGAGCTGGGAACGCTGACCCCGCAGGCGGGCAGGTTCCTCGGTGCGGCCGTCGCCAGCGGCCTCAACATCCTGGTCTCGGGCGCCACCCAGGCGGGCAAAACCACCATGCTCAATTGCCTCGCCGCCAGCATCGGCACCCGCGAACGGGTCATTACGGTGGAGGAAATCTTCGAGCTGCAGTTGCCGCTCCGCGACGTCGTCGGTCTTCAGTGCCGTCAGCCGAACCTGGAGGGGCAGGGGGAGATTCCGCTGCGCCGCCTGGTCAAGGAGGCCCTGCGCATGCGGCCGGACCGGCTGGTGGTCGGGGAGGTCCGGGAAGCCGAGAGCCTGGACATGCTTATCGCTTTGAATTCCGGCCTTCCGGGGATGTGCACCGTACATGCGAACTCCGCCCACGACGCCGTGACAAAAATCTGTACCCTGCCATTGCTCGCCGGCGACAACATCTCGAGTGCGTTCGTAGTTCCCACTGTCGCGTCCTGCATCGATCTCGTGGTCCATTGCAGCAGGCACGGCAGCGGGCGCCGGCAGGTCACCGAGATCCTGTCCCTGGGCCGGCGGGTGGAAGACGGGATCATCGAGTCTTCCATGGTGTTCACGATGTCGGACGGACAGCTTCTGCCCAAGGCCAACTCCATGCCCGCCGCGGAAAAGTTTGCCCGCTCCGGATACGACGTCGCGGCGCTGCTGGAGCAGCGGTGATGGCGCCGCTGGTGGGGATGCTGGGGGGTGCCGGCCTACTGCTGATCTGGTGGTCCGCGTGGGAGAAGCCTGAGAGCGTGCGGCGCAAGCCCCGGACCAGCCGGCTTGAGGACCTCCTGCGGTCGGCGGGCATCGAAAAGGTCAGCGCGGCAGGGCTGCTCGCCTCGTGCCTTGGGCTCGGGGCATTCACAACGCTCGCCTTCTTCGCAGTTACCGGGTCTTGGCCGATTTCGGGATGCTTTGGCCTGTTTGGCGGCTGGCTGCCGATGGCGATGGTCCGGTGGCGTGCCAGAAAGCGCACGGCTGTCCTCCGCCAGCTCTGGCCCGACGTCGTTGATCATTTGCGCTCAGCCATCAGGGCCGGCCTGTCATTGCCGGAGGCTCTTATCCAGCTGGGCGACAAGGGCCCCGTGGAGCTTCGCCACGTGTTTGTGGACTTTGGCTCCGACTACCGGTCGGGAGGCCAATTCGATCCCTCACTCACCCGGCTCAAGGACCGGCTGGCCGATCCCGTGGCGGACCGGATTGTCGAGGCCCTCCGGCTCACCCGGGAGGTGGGCGGCTCGGACCTCGGGAGGCTGCTGGGCACCCTCGCTGAGTTCCTGCGGGAGAGTGCCAGGACCCGGAGTGAACTGGAGGCAAGGCAATCCTGGACCGTCAACGCCGCACGCCTGGCCGTCGCTGCGCCCTGGATTGTCCTGGTGTTGCTGGCCAGCCGTCCTGAGGCCGTGATGGCGTACAACACCCCGGTCGGCGCTGCCGTCCTCTTGGGCGGCCTTGCCGTCTCCCTGCTGTCCTACGCCATCATGCTGCGCATCGGGGCGCTGCCGGAAGAACAGCGGGTCCTCCGATGACCGGACTGATGGCCGGCGCCCTGGTGTGCGGGGCCGTGCTCGGGGCCGGACTCTGGCTGTTCCTCGTCCGGTTGCCCTTCATGCGCCCAACGACTTTCGTCGAACGTATCGAACCGCAATTGAGAACCCACAACCTGGAATCCCGGCTTCTGCGCACCGCCCCGCGGAATGTCACGCCGTTTGGGCCGCTGGAACGGATCCTCCGCCCCGCGATCCGGGACGGTGCCAGGTCCCTGGGCCGGATCAACCTTGGCGCAACAGCATTGAACCGCAGGCTTGCCCGCGCCGGCAGCGCCAAAACAGCCGTGGATTTCCGGGCTGAACAGCTCCTGTGGGCGGCGGGCGGCTTCGTCCTGGCCATAGGAGTTGTGGCGCTCGCCGGCTCGGTCGGCCGCTTCAGCCCGTTCGTCGCCGTCGTGGCCGTCGTGGGGAGCACCGTCGGCGGATTCCTGCTCCGGGACTACCTGTTGGGCGCGCACATCAAGAAACGGGAGGCACGGATGATGGCGGAGTTTCCGAGCATCGCCGAACTCATGGCCCTGGCTGTCAGCGCCGGCGAAAGTGCCACCGGTGCCCTGGACAGGGTCTGCCGCAGCGCGCGGGGTGAGCTCTCGCAGGAATTCGGCCGTGTCCTCGCCGAGACCCGGTCCGGCAAGCCCCTCGTGGAAGCCCTCCACGAGTTCTCGTCCAGGTCCGATCAAGGGCCGCTGCTCCGTTTCGTGGACGGGATGATCGTGGCCGTCGAACGTGGAACACCCCTCGCCGACGTCCTCCGGGCGCAGGCACAGGATGTCCGGGACACAGCCAAGAGGGAGCTCATGGAGTCCGCCGGTAAGAAGGAAATCGGCATGATGGTGCCCGCTGTCAACTCTTAGTGTTTCTTTGCTACGCTGACCGAATGGGCGCAACGGCGATATATCTTCGACAGTCCGAAGACAAGAGCGGGAGTGAAGCCGCAGTACAGCGCCAGGAGTCATCCTGCCGCAAATATGCGGACGCCAAAGGCTGGGACACGCCGCAAATCTTCGCTGACAACTCGATAAGCGCCAGCTCAGGCAAGCTCCGTCCAGAATTCGAGCGCCTCGTAAGAGCCATGGAAGATGGGACCATTACCCGGCTTGTGGTCTGGCACCTGGACAGGCTCACGCGCAACATGCGGGACCTGACCCGCGTCATTGAAGCCGGGCAGACACACCGCGTCAACATCGCCTGCGTTCACGGTGTTTCTCTGGACCTTGGGGACCCTACCGGCGTTGCGGTGGCTCAGATCCTAACCGCCATAGCCTCGATGGAGGTCAAACACAAAGGCAACCGTCAGAAGGCCGCGAACAGGCAGCGGGCCGAAGCTGGTAGGGCCTTTTGGAGTCGCCGCCCGTTCGGTTATGACCGCACCCCAGAGGGCGTCGTTTTCACGGTGGAAGATGAGGCCGCGCTGATTCGCTCTGGCGCTGACGCGATTCTCGCTGGCGCCACCCTTTCCAGTGTTGTGCGGGACTGGAATGCCGCTCGGGCTCTGACCACAGCCGGCGGGAAATGGGGAGTTACTCAGGTGCGCCGGCTGATGCTGAATCCTCGATACGCGGGAAAGCGAATTTACAACGGTGAGGACATGGGGGAGGGCGAGTGGGGCCCGATACTTGACCAGGAAACCTATGGGCGGCTTGAAGTCCTTTTGATGGATCCGCGGCGCCGCACCGCGCCGGATGACCTCAATGCAAAGTATCTGCTATCCGGTATCGCTATGTGCCACAAGTGTGGGAAGCCTCTGTATGCCGCGCCCTACAAAGCAAAGGGGCGCTCAATCATGGTGTACCGGTGTTTGGGCGGATATTGCCTGCAACGGCGGATGGAGCCGGTAGACGATCTGATTACGGACGTCATGGTTGCCAGGCTTTCCCGCCCTGATGCGTCAAAGCTGTTTGTGGACTCTGACAAGTTGGCGGAATTGCGGACTACGGCTACTGATTTGCGAGGTCGGCGTGACGCTTTAGCCGCGCTACTCGCTGACGGTCTGTTGTCACCGACTGCGGTCAGGGAGCAGTCCGCCAAGATCAGTAGGGAGTTGATCGCCGCCGAAGCCTCTATTGGCGCGGCTGAGGTCGTAAATCCGTTGGCAGGGGTAGTCGGAGCGACGGACGTTTCGGAGGCGTGGCAGGCCCTGCCGCTGGCCTGGAAGAAGCAAGTTATCCGTTCGCTCATGGAAGTGACCTTGCTGCCCGCCGGCAAGGGTGTCAGGTTCAACCCGGAGCACGTGAGCCTCACGTGGAAGTAGCCTTCCCCCTGGCCAACCATGGTTCAAACCGTGATGCCAACCAAATTTTCATGTGACGTTCGACACATTTTAGTAGCAGTCCACTCACCGTTTACGGGACGGTTTGAATCCCTGCAAGGCCTTCTGAGTGTTTCAACGCTGCCAACTTTTATTGCACCTGGTCACCTGCTAACCACCCCAAGCGAGGCCGTACTCCATTGCGTTTAAACGCAACGGCCATTCCGAAGGGCCATAAAGCGGGCAGGGAAATGCAATAAGACCCCGTAAGGCCTGAAACAATTTGGGGCTTAATGAGGTGAATATAACCCGCGTTTGATGGCTGCTTTCCGCTACCTGTCGGGAAATCCGCGGTCTAGGAAAGCGGGCCACCGTATGCCTATTCTTTGAGTAGGCCAAGCGGCAAAAAAAGAAGCTATGACTCTTCCTACGGAGTCACAGCTTCTGTCGCGCAAGCCAACCAAAGTTCAGTGCCCCGCTCATGGGGCATAAATCCTGGAGGATTAATATTGGCTCACGCTACCGCAATTCCGTGCTCATCCGGAACTGACGATGTACCAAAAGTATCCGCAAACACTAAGGCCAGTCAAGCAGCACGCGCAGCGTATATCGCGCGAGTCGTCAGTGATGCGCCACCGCTGTCTGACGAGGTGCTAGACCGCATCGCCGTGCTCTTGCGTCCAACCACTAACGCGGCAGTCGCGTGACGGCCCCGGATGACACGGCAGCTCTGCACTCCTTCACCCGCGGCGGCGACTTCATGTTCGACATTCCAGACCACACTCCCGCGTGGTGGGGTGCTGGGCAGGACGTTCTGGGTGCTGAAGGTGAAGCCCTCATGATCTGCGGCCCCTCTGGTGTCGGCAAGACAACGCTCACCGGCCAGCTCGTGGCAGGCAGCATCTTCGGCGGCACTGTCCTAGGGCTACCCGTAACGCCGTGCGAACGAGTCCTATACCTCGCAATGGACCGGCCCCAGCAAATCGCCCGGTCGTTGCGCCGGCACTTCACCAGGGGCCAGAAGGACGAAGTAAACGCCCGCCTAACCATCTGGAAAGGCCCGCCGCCCGCAGACATTGCCAGAAACCCGGACCTTCTAAGGGATCTCGCACTCGAAGCGAAGTCTAACAGGATCTTCGTTGACAGTCTCAAGGACGCCGCCATAGGCCTCTCAGAGGACGCCGTGGGAGCTGGATACAACAATGCCCGACAGAAGGCCCTTGCAGCCGGCGTAGAGGTCATAGAGCTTCATCACCAGGTAAAGCGTGGCGCTGACGGCGGGGCACCCAACACGCTCTCAGACGTGTACGGCTCCACATGGCTGACAGGCGGGGCGGGTTCGGTCATTCTGCTGTCAGGCAAGCCGGGAGACACCATCGTTGACTTCCGACACCTGAAGCAACCGGCGGACACGGTAGGCCCGTTCAAGGTGATGCACGACCACGCCGCTGGCATTTCTTCGGTCTGGAACGCAGCGGACCCTCTCGCCATGATCCAAGCCTCACGGGGGCAGGGAATCACAGTCAGGGACTATGCGGCGGCACTCTTCGAGAAGGAGAAACCTACCGCTAATGAGATCGAGAAGGCCCGGCGAAAGCTCAACGCACTGGACAAGTCGGGCGTTATTGGATCCGTTGAAGCTCCGGCCACAAACGGCGGCAACCCATCCAAGGTCTATCATCTCCCGGCCCCGCTAACAGCAGCAGCCTAGCGCCCACGCAGCACTCACGGCCCGCTAAAAGCGTGGACCCTCCACGCACCCGATATGCACCCACGCACCCCCGGACTACCGCGACATTTCGCCCCACGGCACCGCCCACGGCGCCCACGCGCAGACCGCCCACGATCCACCCCCCTCCCGTAAGGAGGGGTGGTCGGGTCAGTGCACCCAAAAGGACTAGAAATGACTGATCTTTATTCCGCCGCCGATTGGCGCAAGCTAGCAGGCACCCGCCAGGGCGTCATCAACAAACTGGACAAGAAGGTCCGTCGGCTCGAAGCAGCGGTAATCGCGCTCAATGTCTCACTCGACGCGGCAAACACGCGCCTATCCGTCTACGACATGAGGGAGGCCGCATGAAGCTCTCACGGGATGACCTGCTCAACCTCTGCGAAATCTACAAGGCGAAGGCCCTCGAAGAGCACGAACTGTTCCGCAAATGGCGGGACAGGGCGCTAGAGGCAGAGGCCCGACTCGCCATCTACGAGAGAGACGCGCAGTGACCCGCACTCCCGAAAGCTACGAAAGCGAAATCCGGTACTTGAGGGAAATGTGCCTACGGATGAATCAAAGGCTGCAAGCACTCACCAACAGCCCGGAAACCCACACGGGCCGAGGGCTCCACAAGGATCCCGTCGGCAACAGGGCCAGCGCCCGTGCTGACCGACAGCGACAGAACAGGAACCGAACCAATGGCCTATGACCCCTACACAGCCGCGGTCACCGATGCATGGGAGTGGCCGGCGCAAGTTTCCCTCTGGCGTGAACGCGCCCTACACCAGGCAGAACGCGCCGCCTTCTGGCAGCGCCTCGCGGAAGCCAACCGCAACGGAACGACCATCACCCCCAGCGGCAAAGAGCCCGCCATGAACTACGCCGACGCAAACGGGCGGCTGTCCCGCTCCACCACCGTCTAAGGAACCCCCAATGTTCAACGACAGCCCATTCCGCAGCTACGCAAACCGGCACGAAATGAACGTCCAAGGCTCACAGAGGACGTACGCCAAAGCCGGGATTTTCGAAACGCCAGACGGCAAAGAAGAACCCGCAGTCGTGGTCTTCCGCGACCGGCACTGCCTCGGCGTCCTTACGCCAGACGACGCCACCAGGCTCTCAAATGAACTCATCGACGCCATAGAAAGGCCCGCAGTATGACCCCCTGTAAATGTGCCGACGTGAAACGCGTAATCATCTGCGAACTGAACCGCGGCGACGGCCCCTGCATCACCACCCGAGAACCCGCAGTCGCAAACGAACCGCATGCGCTGAACAGCGACGCATTAACCAACACCATCGCAGCCGCCCTCGGCGCCAACGTCATCACCAACATCGAAGGAAACTAACGACCATGTTCCACGAAATCCGCAACATCACCCGCGTCTTCGGAAACCTCGGCATCGAACTGCCCAAAGAATCCCAGGACGCCGCAGCCCTCGCTCACGCCATCCTCAACGCCACCCACGAAACAGCCGGCGCCGACCTCAACGCCAGCATCCTCGACGGATCCACCACCATTCACAACATCGCTGACAAACTCCGCGAAACCGCCGTCGCCATGCTCGCCGCCGAACGCATCCCCAGCGCCGCACACGCCACCCAAGACGCCGTCAACCGGGCATTCTTCACCGGCATCCGCACCAACGCCGATAGCCTCGTAAAAGCCCTCCGCAAGCCCTTCGACGCCGCAGCCAAAACCATCACAGAAGCAGGCCTGCACTTCGCACCCGACGCCAACGCCGGAACAGTCCTCGCCGCAGGACCCGCAGCAGCTCAGGCATGGGAAGACCTCACCACAGCACGCAATACAATGACCCAGGTACGCAACGCCCGCGTCGTCATCGCCGACGCCGAACGCGACAACACCCCCGGCTACCTGCACTACATCGCACCCGTCGCCGACCTTGGCAGGATCCAGCTCGCCGAAGCGCTGTGGCACTCCACAGGTGACGCTCTCCACCACCTCACCCACGAAGGTTTCGCCTTGCGACTCAACACCGCAGCCGAAGCGCAGAGCATGGTCAACACGGCAAAGACCACCGCACAGCGAGCAACGGAACAGGCCGACGCAGCAGCACGAGCCGCACGCCTCGCAGACACCCACAGCGAAGTAGCCATCCGCAAGGCGATGGACAAAGCCAACGCCTAACCAACCACAGGCAGGTGACGCCCGTAACCATCACGGCGCGGGCGTCACCACCCGTGACTACTTATCGTCAGTCTTGGTTCCCTTAAAGCTCTCTTGAACCCTGACAGCGAACTCCTTGATCGCAGCCTCAGTGCTAGTCAGCATGTCAGGCTGCAAATACACGTGCTGGTCAAGACCAAGCTGATAGGACGACTGAAGGCCCCCGCCGCCAACAACTCCGGCCAGTGCAATATGAACGCTCGCGTCGGTACGGCCAATGCCAGCAATACGCCCAAACACCGCTGTTGTCTCGTTGCCCTGGAAACTCACTGTCAGACCAACGTGTGTTCGATTTAGTTCACGCGCCGAAACAGCCTTTTCATTAGCGCTTCCGATGTAGTTCACGACATTCCCCCTGCTGTTGATGGCGACTACCGCAAGCAGTCTATGGCCCAGAAGCGAAGGCAGACAGGCCACCCAGGGGACCGGGGCTCGGCATGGCCTCCTGAAAAACCCGCCGGGTAGATGAAAAAAGTCCGCGGAGGGTTCAAAACTTTCCGAATGGCAAACACGAGAGAAGCGAAGCTCATGGCACGAGCCAAGAAGATATGCGCCAAGCCGGGATGCCCGACCATCACCGCGGGATCACTGTGCACAGCGCACGCACGCGAAGCAGACAAGGCCCGCGGCACCTCAACACAACGAGGGTACGGAACCGCACACATCAACGCCCGCAAAGCACTAGCACCCGCAGTCGCAACAGGCACAGTCAAGTGCGCACGCTGCGGCGAGTACATCAAACCCGGCGCGCCCTGGCATCTGGATCACACAGACGACCGCGCAGGCTACCTCGGCGCAAGCTGTGCACGCTGCAACCTCAGCGCCGCCGGCAAAGCAGCACACCAATACGACTGACACACAGCACCCCTCAGGCACGCCAGGGGGGAATCTCGAAGCCCTCCCCTTAGAAAAACCGTCGGTGAGGTCAGCAGGAGGTTTCACCAGCAGTTAGACCCAACCGAAAGGAGGCCGGCTGTGCCCGGTCCTAAAGCTAATCCGATCAAACCGAACTCGCGGCATCGCAGTCCTGGCGCACGTTCCGGACTCGTCGAGCTACCCGCGGAGGGTTGCGATTTGCCCGTTCCGCAGCTTCCAAAGTCGGGGAATTGGTCACCGGAAGACAAGAAGTTGTGGCGAAACATCTGGAAATCACCACAAGCCAATGAATTTGACGACAGTTTTGTGCCTGCCGTGGCCGCCTATGTCTGTCACGCCAGGGCAGTTTATGAGGGATCCGCTAGTGCCTGGCAGGCGCAGGAAATGAGGCACCTTGGAGGCCAGCTAGGTTTAACCCCGGCTGGCATGCTGGCACTCGGCTGGGTGATCCGGCATGACTAGCCGACGCCTGGCGCGGAGGGATGCTATCGCCCCGATTGTGGAGATTTCCACGGACCCAAACAAGGTGACGCAGCAACTGTTAGAGTCGCCGCGCGGCACTGTCCGGGCTTGGTTCAAGGGCGGGGAGTGTTACCGAGTGCGGATAGCAGGCCTGACGTATGGCTGGGGTGAGGGTCCGTCTGTTTGGGAGGCTGTCCTAGACGGCAGTTTCAGACCGGATGATTTCGGGAAACACAACAAATAACGACTTAACGGACGCCCGACTGGAATGCGCGTGGAAGGATCCATATATGACAAGAACAGCGGGACGCCGCGCATGGATCATCACTTGGGAACCGGCATTGCCAGACAAATCCCCCAAACGAGTCTTGACAGTACTTCGCCCCACTACAGGGTTCAAGAAGGTTGAGGAGACAGTAAACCAATTGTGGCGGATGCAGGCTCTTAGCGTGGAGGAGCAGCTCGATCTGCTTCTTCCTGGCGCCAGTAGCCCGTATGTGGCAGAGGTAGCAGGTAATGAAGTTATATGTGGCCCCAGCTCCGTTGTCGTGGCTCGGCAAGCGAGAAACGTGAGGCCATCCACCGCAGCACAAAGTGTCAGTGGCTTGGAGTGGGAAGTGATTCCGCGAAAACCTCAAACGAGACACTTCGGTTAACTCGGTCATGCCCGCTGCCCGCTTGCGACTTGCAGGGTGCCGCATGAGGAACCCCCGTTGGTCGTTCCTGGTGCAGCCTGACACGCTCGAACACCGCGAATAAGCGAAAGCGCCCCACCCTTCATTGGGCGGGGCGCTTTCGTGCGTCCGGAGTAGTTGGCCCACCCCCCCCAATGCTGATTGCTCCGGGCCACATCCGTCCGCTCATCGTAGGCACCGCAACTTTCTCCGGCACGGCTTTGACTTGCAATCTCCATAGGCCTATGTTTAGGCCGTTCCGCCGCAACCCCCAATGGCGGCGGGAAACCAGAGCACCCCCGAGCTGCTGTCCTCCCCCAGGCCAGGCGCGGGGGTGTTCTGCTTTCCCGGGACGAGGCTCCCAGACCGGCTCCACGCGTCGAGGGGTCTTCATGGAGCCGGCCTCTGGGGTGCTACTCGTCGTCCCCGAGGGAGGGATAACGCTGTGGCGTGCCCCTAAGCGGGCTGCTGTGCCACGACGGCAGCGTACGCGCCCGACCTGCGACTTTCCTTGCCCGACGCCTAGGATCGGACCATGGCATCGTTCACCCTCGACGGGGAGACTTTCGAGTATCTGAAACCTGATCCGGGGCACTCGCCAGAGGATGCTAAGTCGTGGGAGTACGGCAAGTACCCGAAGGTGCTGGCCAGCCTTCCCCTGGCTGACGGCGGCACGGTTGCCGTCTACGCGGTCGCGGAACGCTGGAACCCCTCGCACATCCTTGTGAGCTGGGCTGACGACGGGCGGCACTCGCATTGGGCTTGGATCCCGCCGGCAATGTGGAGCGCGTGAGCGATTCTGACTGGGATATTGAGGAGTGCAGGCGCTGCCCGGAGAACCTCCGCGGCATCCGCTGGGGCAACCGTGTGCCTGGATTACTGCCTGAATGGTCGCTCCCTGACGGCACGGAAAAGCCCCGGACCTATAGCAGGCGCCGGGGCAATTCCTAGGCACTTAGCCGCCTGTAGCACTTGCGCGGGATCCGGGAGGGGGGAACCGGTTCCCGGGATTCCTGCTCGGCTCGCCGTCGGAACGTTGGGCAATAGTCTCAATATCGAATTGCAGGCTGCCTATCGACCTGTCTAACGCGCCCAGCCTATCCAGGATTATTAGTCTTCGACTTATCGGCGGGCGCAAAGTAAACCCTGCCATCCGGCCCCGGGTTGGTGGTTGGGAACTGGTTGAACCGGGTACCCTGAACTTCGCGCCAACCGATTGGTGACAGTTCCTTCAACACCTGCCAAAGGTCGCTGCCCTCCTTCTTCATTACAAGGAGCACGCCCGAGCCCTCCACAACATGGTAGGCAAAGCGCTCGCCCTCTTTGTCCGTGAACTGGCCTTTTTTACCCTGCGCATCCACATATGAAACAGACATAAGTCTCCCTTTGAACGTTCCGAGTCGATCATTTGGCGCCCGGGCACATCAATAAGCCTAAGCAACTAAGGCACGGAACACCCGTTACATGAAGATGTCCGACCTCCGGGCTAGTGTCCGTTCCGTGGTGAAGATAGACGTGGAAGCGGTGGGAGCGATGCTCGATGAGATGCTGGCGGTTCCTAGCCGCTCGCATTTCGAGGAGCTGGAGCCCGACTATGAGTTCCTGGAGCCCGTTGCTCGCTGCACTTGCTCGTGCCACTGATCCACCGGCGCTGCCCCGAACACTTGCGCGGGATCCGATGGGCGGACAGGTTGCCTGGATTCCTGCCGGCGTAAGCAATACGCCCTTGATGCCAGTGTGACCCGTGTGGTTATACTCATGGCTTGGGGGCGCCTTAGACGGTGTATGTCGGAAGCGTTCAGCAGCCAAAAACTATCTGCCAACCACCGACAGGAGGTGCGGGGAACCGTGCCAGCATTGAAACGATCGATCTTCCGTAAAGCAGCAGCCGCTGCTGCCCTTTCCGTTGCCCTGGGAGCCGGAACGCTCACCGCGGCGGCCCCGGCCAGCGCCGCAGTCTGCCCGCCAGGCCAGTCCTGCACGGTCGGAAAGTCAACTGTGTATGTGTCGGGTGGAACCGTTCTGCGCGCAAACAAGTACGGCTGGCCCAAGGGTGCAAACCTGAGGTACCGCTGGTACCAGAACGGCCACTACGTCGCCGGCGGTTGGGACGACAACCACGCAGCATGGGGGCCCAAAGGGACAAAGTGGGTCGTCCGTGTCCACAACACCAAGGATGACCCAACGATCTTCAAGGTCAGCAGGACGTACATCGTCCGCTAACCACCACGCACAGAGAAACCCCCGCCAGTTGTGATGACTGGCGGGGGTTTTCTGCGTGCGGTCAGGCCGCGCCCAACGCCTCGAAGGCACGCTTGCAGGGCTCGCAGACGATAAAGGCGCCCCGTGTCTTCTGGGCTACGGACCCATTGCCCCGCCCCTGGACCGGGCCCACGAAGCCACACATGGCCGGGATGCTCTCGCCCGTGATGATTGACCGCGTGATGTCTTCGTGGCGGTTGTAGTGGTTGATGACGGGCCTTTCCCCAACGTTCACCATGCGGGGAGTCGTGCGGGTGTCTGTCATTGTGCTCATTGCTTGTTACCCCATGGTTAGTTGTGCGAGGACGGAGACCATGCTGTTGCCCGTCGCTTTGTTGGTTGGTTTAGCTTCACTGATAGAGGCCTCCCTAGGGGAGTGTTACTTCTTGGTGGGTAACCCCTTCCCCAAAAAAGCCCGCCGCCCCCGTCTCCGCTCTGCGTCATTCGCCCACAACGAGTGGACCCGGCCCGTTTCGGGACGTGTCTTTGGTGTGGCCTGGACGCCCGGAGCTAACGGGAGTCTCGCCTAGGCGGTTCTAGGCGTTCGGTGGAGATGTAACCGCGCCCCTCTGGTTTGGCGCTAGGAGGGCTGGAACGCGCTGTGACGCTCTACAGCCATGTGAAATGTCAGGGCCAGCCGGTATGCTGGGCTAACAATCAACTGAACCTTGATTGTCACGCCCCGGAGGTTGGTAGCCTGCCGGGGCTTTTCCATGTCTGGAAGTAACCACTACTGTGCACGTGCGTGGTGCCGCTTGTCTTTGGCGTCCTTCCGCTCACGGTCATCTTCGCCGTCTTCCCCGGTCTGGCCGCCATCAGTCTCGGACTCTAGGCGCCTGGCGCACGACGGCGACCAACAGCCGGCGGCGGCCCACCCGGCCGGCACGGGCAGGACTCAAGAAAAGTCATACGAGGAGGGAACAGGATACGAAGAACGCCCTGCAGCTCGCCGGCCAGCCTGGCGTGCAGCACGATCCGCCGGCGACACATCACGAACCATCAGATCCAAAAACAGGACTCCAGAAAAACAGAAAAACCAAAAAACCAAAACCAGGAAAGAGGACACGGTGAAGAACTTCGGAAACCGGACGGCATTGGCAGCCTGCGCGCTCAGCATGTTGACCTGGTGGTCTGCTCCGTCGCGACCGCGGGCGGGGGACCACTCTGACGCGGGAGTCGCCCATCCCCAGCGCGGCGACGTCCCCGGCTGGGTCATGATCACCCTTATGTCGGCTGTCCTCGTGGCCGCCCTGCTCGCCCTCGCCGGGCCTGCGCTGGAGGGACTCTTCAACCAGGCCATGGACAAGGTCGGACAGTAGGCAATGGCAGCCCAGGGCGGGGGGACCGGACGCCACGGCAATAACCGGCAGCACCGCAAGGATGTTCAGCGCGGCGCCGCCGTGGTGGACTTCGTGCTGATCGGTGCCACGCTCACCTTGCTCTTCCTCGCGATCGTCCAGCTCACCCTGGTACTTCACGTCCGGAATACGCTCATCGACGCCGCCGCCTCGGGCGCCAGATACGGCACGCTGGCCGACCGCAACGACGGGGACGCCAAGGACCGGACTGTCCAGCTGATCACCGCGGCGCTCAACCCGGATTTCGCCCGGGACGTGGCCACGAGCGAATCGACGTTCCAGGGCATCCGTACATTGGAGGTGACCGTCCGGGCACCCCTGCCGGTCATCGGCTTCATCGGTCCCCGGGCGCTCTTGGAGGTGAAGGGCCATGCGGCCATCCAGCGTTGAATGGCCGGAGCCGGGCGCCTCGGCGGAAGAGGGGAGCGCCGTGGTCGAGTTCGTCTTCCTGTCCGCGCTGCTGATGGTGCCGCTGGTGTACTTCATCATCACAGTGGCTCAGATCCAGGGCGGGTCGTTCGCGGTCGTCGGCGCCGCTGACCAGGCCGCCAAGGTCTACGTTGCCCAGCCGGACGCCGCGAGCGGACGGGCCGCCGCCGAGCAAGCCGTGCTGCTGGCGCTCGCCGACTACGGCCAGCCGGCGGAAAACGCCAGCGTCGACACCCGCTGCGAGCCTGCCGACTGCCTGGCTCCCGGCTCGGCGGTGACAGTCACCGTCCACCTCTCAGTGCCCCTGCCGTATGTGCCGTTCAGCGACGCACTGCATCTGAACGCGAGCCACCTCAGTGCGTCGGCAACCCAGCTGGTGGGCAGGTTCCGGTGAGAGTCGGGCCCCGGGCCCGCCGGCAGGAGGGGCAGGTGCTGGTGCTGAGCATCGGCTTCATGCTGATCGCCCTGCTGGTCGCCACCGTCGTGATGGCGGCCTCCAGCGTCTACCTCGAACACAAGAAACTGCTCTCCGTCGCGGACGGCGCCTCGGTGGCCGCTGCGGACAGTTTCACGCTCGGCCAGCTGGGCAACGCCGGCGGTACACCGTCCGCCGTCCTCAGCGGGGCGAGGGTGCGCAGCGCCGCCGTCGACTATCTGGGCCGCAACGGAGCGTTCGACCGCTTCAGCGCACTGAGCGTGGCGCCCTCCACCGGCAGCCCGGACGGTGCTACCGCCGTCGTGGTGCTGAGCGCAGCCGTCCATCCGCCGGTGGTGAACTTTTTGGTGCCGGACGGCATCCGGATCGAGGCGACGTCGACGGCGCGCTCGCGCCTCAGCCGCTGAGCTGCTGGCCCACCACTCCGGTTGCCCTATCACTAGATGCTGCCAACTAGGCCTTCAGGCAACCCAAAGTGATAGGTCAACCGGCTATAGGGCAAGGGTGCTAGGACACATAGCGTAGGCTTAAAAAACCATGGCAAACATTGATTTTCCCGCTGAAATCCGCGCGCTGCGGGCCACCTACACGTCCATCGAGAACGTCTCGAACGTCGAGGCGCTCAAGGAAGACATCGCCGAGCTCAGCGAGCGGGCCGGTGAACCCAATCTGTGGGACGACCCCGCCGCCGCCCAGGTCATCACCTCGAAGCTCTCGCACAAGCAGACCGAGCTCGAACGGCTCAACAAGCTCGTGGCCAGGATCGACGACCTCGAGGTCCTCGTGGAACTCGGCCAGGACGAGGACGACGCCGACTCCATGGGCGAGGCCGCCGCGGAACTCGAATCAGTCCGCAAGGCGCTGGCCGACCTCGAAGTCGTCACCCTGCTCTCCGGCGAGTTCGACGAGCGCGAAGCAGTGGTGACCATCCGCGCCGGCGCCGGCGGGGTGGACGCGGCGGACTTCGCCGAAATGCTGCTGCGCATGTACCTGCGCTGGGCCGAACGCCACGGCTACCCGACCACCATCATGGACACCTCCTACGCCGAAGAAGCCGGGCTGAAGTCCGCCACGTTCGAGGTCAAGGCGCCGTACGCCTTCGGCACGCTCAGCGTCGAGGCCGGCACCCACCGCCTGGTCCGGATCAGCCCCTTCGACAACCAGGGCCGCCGCCAGACCTCCTTCGCGGCCGTGGAAGTGATCCCGCTGATCGAGCAGACGGACTCCATCGACATCCCGGACAACGAAATCCGCGTGGACGTCTTCCGCTCCTCCGGCCCCGGCGGCCAGTCGGTCAACACCACCGACTCCGCCGTGCGCCTGACCCACATCCCCACCGGCACCGTCGTGTCCATGCAGAACGAGAAATCGCAGCTGCAGAACCGCGCCGCCGCCCTGCGGGTGCTGCAGTCCCGGCTCCTGTTGCTGAAGAAGGAACAGGAGGACGCCGAGAAGAAGGCGTTCGCCGGCGACGTCAAAGCCTCATGGGGCGACCAGATGCGCTCCTACGTCCTGAACCCGTACCAGATGGTCAAGGACCTCCGCACCGAGCATGAGGTCGGCAACACCTCGGCCGTGTTCGACGGCGAAATCGACGACTTCATCGACGCCGGGATCCGCTGGCGGACGGACAACCGCAACGCCGAGAAGTAGGCCCGGAGCCCGGCTGGGAGCCGCCACTGGGAGGTCCCTGACAATCGCGCGACACACCCCGCCGTTCCGGCCGATCCGCCGTTACCCGTGCGTATAGTCGAGGGGCCGGAGCTCTACTTCCCCCAAACGAAAGCCCTTGCGCCGGCAGCAGAACCGGGCCCCCGCGGCCTCGTCCTGCAGGGTACTAAGGGCCATGATCCGTTTCGAAAATGTCACCAAGGTCTATGACCAGAAGGCGCGGCCGGCGCTGGATTCGATCAACCTTGAGATCGACCGTGGCGAATTCGCCTTCCTCGTCGGAGCTTCCGGCTCCGGCAAGTCGACCTTCCTGCGCCTGGTCCTCAAAGAGGACCGCGCCTCCTCCGGCGCCGTCTACGTCGCCGGCCAGAACGTCGCGAACATCTCCAGCTGGCGGGTACCGCGCCTGCGCCGCGGAATCGGCGTCGTCTTCCAGGACTTCCGCCTGCTGCCGCAGAAGACCGTCTTCGCCAACGTCGCCTTCGCCATGCAGGTCATCGGCAAGAGCCGCAGCGTCATCCGCGACACCGTCCCCGAGGTCCTGAAGACCGTCGGCCTGGAAGGCAAGGAAAACCGTCTCCCGCACGAGCTCTCCGGCGGCGAGCAGCAGCGCGTGGCGATCGCCCGCGCCGTCGTGAACCGCCCCGGCATCCTGCTGGCCGACGAGCCGACCGGAAACCTGGACCCCACCACCTCGATGGGCATCATGGGCGTGCTGGACAAGATCAACCAGAACGGCACCACCGTGGTGATGGCCACGCACGACGACGACATCGTCAACGAAATGCGCAAACGGGTGGTGGAACTGAAGAACGGGGTCGTGATCCGCGACGAGGCCAAGGCCCTCTACACCTCCATGATTCCCGTCGTGGGCCAGTCGCGGCGCCTGCGCGACGCCAGCGGACGGGACGAACAGCCGCAAGTTCTCCTGCCCCGGGCCGGGTCACGCGCCGAAGCCCGCGCCGAACTCCGCACCGCAGGGGAGGGCCAGGCGTGAGGCTTGCATTCGTCCTGGGCGAGATCGGCAGCGGTCTGCGCCGCAACCTGTCCATGGTGATCTCCGTGATCCTGGTGACTTTCGTGTCGCTGACCTTCGTCGGTGCCGCCGGCATGCTGCAGCTGCAGATCAACCAGATGAAGGGCTACTGGTACGACAAAGTCCAGGTAGCCATCTTCCTCTGCAGTGACGGTTCGACGGCGCCCGGCTGCGCCACCGGGCCCGCGACGCCGGAGCAGGAGGACAACCTGCGCACGCTGCTGCAGTCTCCCGCGGTGGCGCAGTACGTCAACGACTTCCAGTACGAGTCCAAGGACGACGCCTACAAGCACTTCAAGGAACAGTTCTCCAATTCCCCGATCGTTGACTCCGTTACTCCGGACCAGCTGCCGGCGTCCTTCCGGATCAACATGAAGGACCCGGAGAAGTACGAGATCATCAGCGAGACCTTCTCCTCCCAGGCCGGCGTGGAGACCGTGATCGACCAGCGGCAGCTGCTGGAGCGGCTGTTCTCGGCCATGAACGCCGCGTCCCTAGTAGCCGTGAGCATTGCCGGCGTCATGATTATCTGCGCCATCCTGCTGATCGCAACCACCATCCGGCTCTCCGCGTTCAGCCGCCGCCGGGAAACAGGCATCATGCGCCTGGTGGGCGCGTCCAAGATGGTCATCCAGCTCCCGTTCATCCTCGAAGGCGTGATCGCCGCGGTGATCGGTGCGGCCCTGGCCTCCGGCACCCTGTGGGCCGTGGCCCGCTTCTTCCTCGAAGGCGTCCTGTCCAAGCAGTATCCGGACACCGCGTTCATCTCGCCCGGCCAGACCCTGATCCTGGTACCTGCCCTGATTGGCCTGGGCGTTGTCCTGGCCGGAATTTCCTCCCTGCTGACCCTCCGCCGGTACTTGCGGGTCTAGCTTTGCGCAACGAAAAGGGAATGCTTATGACACCGATGGCCCGCCGCCCCCTCCGGCAATCCCTCCGGCTCCGCCTGGTGGGGCGCCGCAGCCGGATGATCAGCGCCACCCTGGCGCTGGTCCTGGCCGGGACCATGGGGGCCTCGAGTCCGGCGGCATTCGCCGACGACCTCGAGGACCAGCAGGCCGCGCTGCGCGACGAGGCCGCACGGGTCCAGCACTCCCTCGAATTCGTGGACGGCCGGATCGCCCAAGCCGCGGCGGACCTGGTCCTGTACCAGGGCCAGCTCCCCGGCGCCCAGCAGGCCCTCACGGACGCCCAGGGCCGGGTGGCCGGCGCGGTCCAGGAAGTGCAGGCCCTCGCGGCCCGCGTGGACCTGGCACAGCAGAACAAGGCAAAAATCACGCAGCAGCTGGAAGCGGACAAGCAGAAGATCGCGGACACCCGGAAACTGATCGGACAGATCGCCACGCAGGCCTACAAGTCCGGCGGCGTCCCGTCCAACCTGTCCTTGTTCTTCGGCTCCAACCAGGGCAGCAGCCTGACGGACACCATCGACCTCGCGGACCAGGCCCTGCGCAGCCAGAACTCCGCGATGGACAAGCTCACCCAGCAGAGCGCCACGAACGTCAACGCGCAGGCCCGGCTGGCCGCCGTCGAGGCTGAAATCACCGACCTCAAGGCCAAAGCCGACGCCGCGCTGGCCCGGGAAAAGGCCGCCCGKGACGAGGCCGCAGCCAAGAAGGCAGCCGTGGACAAGCTGATCGCCGACACCACCCGGCTCGACGCCGAACTCCAGGCCGCCAAGCCAGGGATCCAGACTCAGCTCGCCAAGGTCAAGGCCCAGCAGGACGCCGTCGCGGCTGAAATTGTCGAACGAGACCGGAAACTGCGTGAGGCATGGGAAGCCGAGCAGCGGCGCATTGCCGAGGCCGCTGCGGCCGCAGCCCGCGCACAGGGACAGGCCAAGCCGCCGTACGTCCCTGCCCCGCCAGGGCCCCCGTCGGCCTTCGGACTGCGGCACCCCTTCAATGGTGTGCCGATCACCTCCGGGTTTGGCTGGCGTGCGACGCCGCCGGGCACCATCGACTTCTACGGCCAGGGCGGCTACATGCACACCGGCATCGACTTCGGTGCCGCCTGCGGCACGCCCGTCTACGCCGCGGCCGCCGGCACCGTCTTCTCGGCCGGCTGGGCCAACGACGGCGGCGGCAACAACGTGAAGATCTCCCACGGGGTGGTCCAAGGCAACTCGCTGACCACGATCTATTACCACAACACTTCCGTGACGGTTTCGGTCGGCCAGCACGTTCAGCAGGGACAGCTGATCGCCTATTCGGGAACCACCGGCAACTCCACCGGCTGCCACTCGCACTTCGAGACCTGGCTCAACGGCCGGGCCGTGGACCCGATGAACCTGCTGTAGTCCGGCCCGGGCCATCCGCTGAGGCGGGCGCCCTGCCGTAAACTGGAAAGACTCCGCACCACTTGGCCGGAGTGAACCACCAACAAACCGAGGAGTCCTACCGTGCCCAAAGAAAGTGGCCGTAAGGTAGTGGCCACCAACCGCAAGGCCCGGCACGACTACCACGTCCTTGACACCTATGAAGCCGGCATCGCGCTGATGGGCACGGAAGTGAAGTCCCTGCGCGAGGGCCATGCCTCGATGGTGGACGGCTTCTGCACGTTCTACAACGACGAGCTGTGGATGGAGGGCATCCACATCCCCGAGTACCACCAGGGGAGCTGGACGAACCACGCCGCACGCCGCCGCCGCAAGCTGCTGCTGCACCGCGAAGAGCTCACGAAGATATCGCACAAGATCCGCGAGTCGGGTTTCACGATCGTGCCGCTGCAGCTGTACTTCGTGGACGGCCGCGCGAAGGTCGAAATCGGCGTCGCCCGCGGCAAGAAGGAATACGACAAGCGCCAGACGCTGCGCGAACAGCAGGACAAGCGCGAGGCCCAGCGCGTCATGCGCGAACGCAACCGCCGCTAGCGCGCCGCAGGCTGTCACCGCCCCCGGGAATGTTTCCCGGAGGCGGTGCGTTATGATTAGTAGTCCGGGAAGGATTCGAAAGTATCCGGTCCGGGTTTGATAAAAAAATACGGGGATGATCGGTTTCGACGATGTTAGTCGCGACAGGTGAAGCGGGCCGAGGATGCAGAATTATCTCGTAAACGCTGTCTGCAAACCAATAAGTGCCGAATCAAAACGCACTGACTTCGCTCTCGCTGCCTAAGCAGTAAGACAGTCCGTCAGCCCGAGGTTGCTATTGCCCCGGATCCTGGCGTCATTTAGATAGCCACTGCTGTTTACCTCCGTCATCGGGGTAAACGGGACTCTTAGATGACTGGGCCCGGATCAGCCAGCTGTTTGCAGCATGGCTGGGGCCGAGAAAATCCAACGCAAACTGCGCCCGGAGAAGCCCTGACAACACGACATCGGACGGGGGTTCAATTCCCCCCATCTCCACATAAGATAGCCCCTAGATGCTTGTGATCTAGGGGCTATCTTTTTGCCTGTTGGCGAGAAGCCCGATCTTGTTGGCGAGAAACGGCCCCGATGGGGGACACGCATATAAGCGACAGAGGACAGAACGGGACTGATCAAACTAGCGGGGGAGCGGTACGAGGCCGCCCGCGGCTGGCTGTCCTACCTGATCGACCACCCGGATAAGACTGTCGGCGCGACCGGGTACCGCGCGCAGCTCAAGGCAGCACAGAGGGCAAGCAATGCCGCGCATAGGGCCATGCAGGCGGTGCACTGTGGCTAGCATCCGTAACCGCGATCTCTCGAAGGGCGGGTCCTCGCACACGATCACCTGGCGGGACCCAGAGACGGGCCTCAAGACGCGCACATTCTTCGACAAGGACTACGGGCCCGGGGAAGTGCTCAACAAGGCGCTCGAGCTGAAGGCGTTCCTTGATGCCAACGGAAATACCTACAAGCTCGCGGCAAAGGCCAAGGTCCGCAAGGACTCCACGGCGCCGACAGTCTACGAAGTCGTGGTCCGGCATATCGATCTGCTGCGGAAGCCCCAGCCTGGGACGATCGCAAAGTACCGCAACATGGCTGCCGCGCACATTGCCGACAGCGACCTCGGAAAGACTCCAGTGGACAATGTCAGGAAGGCCGCTGTCATCGACTGGCTGGATCAACTCACGGTCAAGATCGGCGCCAACCAGACCAAAGGAGCCCCGCTCTCCCGCAAGTCCAAGCAGAACATCCACGCGCTGCTCTCCGCCGCGTTCGTCACCGCCATGGACGCCGGGACGATGACGCGCAACCCAGCCAAGGGAGTCGCCGAGGCCGACCTCAACGAAGCCCGGGAAGCCGTCTACCTGTCACCCGAAGACCTCGTCATGCTCGCCGAGCGCATCGACGCGCACTACTCCCTGTTCATCCAATTCCTCGGCGGCACGGGCCTTCGCTACTCGGAGGCCACTGCACTCCGCCGGCGCGACATTACGATCCGCGACGGCCGCGCCGCGGTGCGTGTCAGCCGGGCTTGGAAGACGAAGGGCAAAGGCGAGGAGATCGGACCGCCCAAGACCAAGAAGGCCAACGGCACCGTGACCTGCAACGCTGCGCTGTCCGCCGCGATCGCCGAACGTTTGAAGGAGGTCGAACTGGACGACTTCGTTTTCCAGCGCCCAGACGGCGACTACATCCGCAACTCCCGCTTCCACAAGGAAGTCTGGCAGCCGCTGATGGGCCAGCTCGTCGGCAAGGAGCTGGACCGCAAGCCATGGATCCACGAGATCCGCCACGCGCACACCACCCACCTGCTCGACGCTGGCGTCCCGGTTCACGTCGTGCAGGCGCGGCTCGGGCACGAGGACCCGCAGACCACGCTGCGCGTCTACGCGCGCCTAGCGAAGGCATCGGACGCGGCAGCGGCTGATGCGCTCGATTAAGGACGGTAAGTCATTTGCCCCACCGGACTCCGTTCGGGTGGCACGGGCATCGGACAAGGAGCGCGCAGATAAGGTGCTCCTGGGTAAGCACGTGACCATCCACCAGCTTAGGCACTTGCACGCCGCGCTCATGCTTCACGGCGGCATGCCGATCTACGACCTGTCCCGCCGAATGGGGCATATTAGCATCCAGATGACCATCGGCCTGTACTCGCACCTTCTGCCAGACGCTCACTTCACAGGGGCCGAGGTAGCGGCGAGGGCGCTCGAAGGGCTGTAGGTCGGTCGACTTAAATCGAAAGGTCACCCGATCCACACGGTCGCCTGTAGAACCCGCAACGGCATCAACCTGCCGGCTCAGCCCGCCCAAACAGCGCGTTGACCTGCGGCATCAGCCAATCGGTTGATGCGGACGGTCGTCGTCATCAACTGACCTTGATCGTCGAGGCAACGCTGGGCACCCCTTTGCTGTCCATCGCGAAGAGCATGTAGGTGCCCGGTACCAGCACACCACGGTCCGCTGGCAGCCTCAGCGACGCTGTGTTGCCCGACACCGAGGTTGCTGTCACGGGGATCCGCCGCTGGTCGGTGTTCACGGTGTGAGTCACAGTGCTCATACGCATCAGAGCGAACTTCGTGATCGGCGCTCCGGTGGTCACATTAATCGTACTGCCGGCCGCGGCGGCGGCCGGTGCGGTGACAATCGTCGGCCGGCTACGCGCGCTACCGTCGGGGTTCAGCAGGTAGGGCGGCGTGAAGATCTCCCCGTCCAGATGGTTTGTCGTGCAGCTGCCGCACAGTCCGCCACCGCCGGCGAAGACCTTGCCATCAGGGAGCAGCAGGGCGACGCTGTGGTACGTCCGTGGGATGGCCATTGAAGCCAGCGTGGTCCACTTTCCGGTTGCCGGGTTCCAGATTTCCGGGGCCATCCGGGCGCTGGTGTCGGTAAACGATGCGGCGGTGGCCTGACCGCCGACGACGAACACCTGGCCATCTGGCAGCGCAACGCCGTTCGCAAACGACCGTGCGAACGCCAAGTCTGCAGCGCGGGTCACCTTCACACCGTTGTTGATGTCAATCGTGTATGCCCGTGCTGTGCCGGGGGCTGCGGTGTAGGCGGTGGCCCCGCCGACGGTCAGAATCTTCCCGACGTCGTACATCACGGCGTCGCCGTTCATCGCGTCCGGGCTATCTGACCGCAGACCGGCCGAGGTGATGCTGCCGTTGCCGGTGGTGGAGATCCAGTTCATCTGCCGGCTCGGCCCGGCGTGGAACACCCGGCCACCGGGCGCAGCAAACAACCAGGGGTGGTTGTCGCCAACGTATTCGCCCCTGGGGTCGTCGGTGAGGATGTTGTCGGACAACACATTGGGCAGCCGCCGCCAGCCGCCGGCGGCGGACCACACCTCGCCGTCCTTGTTACCGACACCGCCTGACCACGACCCGCCGAGGGTGAAAACCTCGCCGGTGGAGATGGTCAAGTTGCTCTGGTAGCCACGCGGGATGTTCATGTCCGGCCCCGAGCTCCAGACGTTTGTCGAAGGGTCGTAAAGCGTAGTTTTCGCGCTGTTGCTGCCACCGCTGATCATGATCCTCCCGTCCGCCAGCACGGAGGTCCCGGAGCAGAACATGCCATGACCGGTGTTGACCACCTGGAGCGGGCTCACCACGCCGGTGGAGAGGTCCATGATCGACGTCTGGGTATAGCCCCTGCCGTCGTAAGAGGTGGCGGAATAGGCGGACCAGGTCAGCAGCCGGTTGCCGGGCAACAGTGCCGCGGAGACCGGAACAAGGGGGAAGCTGATCGTCGGACCCCAGGAGCCAAGCGACGGCGTAGGGGGCATGGTTTGCCCGGCGAGCAGGTTGATCTCCGCAGCGCTGCTCCACGGACCACGGTTGCCCGCCTCAGTAGTTGCGGTCAGCCGGACGTAGCGGGCGCTGACCGCAAGGAAAGTCACCGTCTTTTCCGCAACGGTGTCCGGCCACGTCCCGTGAGCCACCGGGGCACTCCAGGTGGTGCCGTTGGTACTCACCCGGATCTCGAAGCCGCCGACCCGCCCGTACGGGAGGTCGGAACGCGGCAGATAGCTGAACCCGGAGATGCTGCGTGTCGCCTTGGTGTCGATCGTGATGCTGTGCGGCAGCGGAGCCCCCGGCGCCGGGGACCACCTACTGTGCCAGATCGTGGCAGCATTGCCGTCTAGCACATTGGCGGCGCGGCGATTCGTGCTGGCAACCTCTTCATCGCTGGCCGAGGCCGTCCACCCGGTGCGTGGCAAGGGAGCCGTAGCCGCCTCCACCGCGGCGGCCGGGAGGGCCGCGCTGTGCAAATGCAATCCGGCAGCACCCGAGGGGTCGTACGTAGCTGCTCCCGCGTGCAGGTGTGACCCGGCAGCACCCGAGGAATTGCGCGGAGCCGAGACCACTTCCGCCACGATAACCAGGAGCACTACCAGAAAAGCGGACGAGAGAGAAAATCCAAGGGGCCGCCGCACCAGGATCACTGGTCCACGCGGTCGGCGGCGACAAGCCCGGTGCCTGCCGGCTGCGGGCAACTGCATGAGGGATCGAATCACTGTCGTTGGGCGCCGCCAGTTAGAACCACACTGGTGTCCACGACGCGAGTGCATACCAGGGGGCCGGGTCGCCGTGAGGAGGATCGGTGCTACAGAACGATCCATCTGAGCCTCCTAGCCGCACTGGTCTTGGGTGACAAGAGAGATGCTAGGCAGAGCAGCATGGGAAAACCTTGGGCGGCAGGCGCGGACATTGCGAAGTGCCTGGCGTGTAAAGCGGTGTGCGTTAAGCGGACGTCCGGTAGGAAGCCTTCGCCGCATCCCGGCAGGGCGCCCAGTATGGCGCGCGCGGCGGCCAAGGACCCTGCGGGTGAGCAGTGAGAGTCGTTCCGCTCTGGAAGCACGGTTATCCGAGGACGAGGCCGAGTCCTTGGATTCCTTGGATTCTTTGGAGCATGAGCCTTATCCCGAGAGCTGGGCGAATATCATCGCCACGCGGATCCTGCTCGAGTGCGCCGTAAAGCAAAAAATCATCGCGCACTTCAACCGCATCGACTGGGACTACGAACCGGCAGGGGACCATGACTACATGGAAAAGTTCCCGTTTATCATCGCCAAGCCCTACACGGATCACCCGGACTACCAGCCGGAATGGCGCCAGCAGGATCTACGCGGGCAGGAATCCCGGAAGTCTGCCACCCCACCGGATCGCGCGCAGGTTCTCGGGGCAGCGTCGGTATTCTTCGATGTCCCATTCGGAGTCGGTGACGCGGCGGACGTTGCCGGCTGGTATCCATGCCCAGTGTGCGTGGTCGCTGTCGTCGGCCCAGGACACGAGGATGTAGGAGGGATTCCAGCCTTCGGCGACGGCGTAGACGTCCATCGTGGCGCCGCGGGGCAGCGGGACGCTGGCCATGATCTTCGGGTAGTCCCGGTACTCCCATGAGCGAATCTTATCCGGTGGGTGCCTAGGGCCCGGCCGAAGGTACTCGTAGGTTTCCCCGTCGAGGGTAAACGATGCCTGGCCCCATCGTAGCCAGACGCACGAATGGCCTCTCCCACGACTGAGACGGGGCCATCCTGTGGGTCTACTGCTATCCTAGCCTTTTTGACCTTGGAGGAAACATGTTAACTGCGTCGCAACTGGCTCGCGTTGAGAGCCTGGGTGATAACTGCGAAATTGGGGGAGTTCTCAGAAAAGCAGGGAACGAAGACGGCGGATTCTTCCGCTGGACGCTGTGTCCTTTCACGGCCGTGCGACAGGTGATCTCAGAGGATTTTGCGAACGTCTACGAACTGCAGAACCTGAAACCGCACACGACATCCATGGTCATGGATACCGCCAACGGCATCGCCTATCACAGCGACATGCGGGCAGAGGGTGAACTCGGCGCGATGGTGTTCACGACGCCACCCGACGAGATGAATGAAATCCAAGAGCGCGAACAGTCCAAGGCCGCATACATGGCGGACAAGTTCTCGAAGAGGCTACGCGACCCATCGGTGTTGTTTGTCATCAAAAGAAACCATGGGCTATCCCTCGAAGAGGTAGAAGAATTTCATGATCTCCTCAAAGAGAAGGCCGGAAGCGACCGGATAAATCTCCTCTGGGTCCAAAAGGCCAAAGACCCGTCCAGCGTCGGAGTGATCGAGCCGATCGGAGACAGTGGCCTGATTACTGGATATATCTCCCGCCTGGCCAACTACGCCGACGCGTTGGGTTTCGATTTTGAGTCGTGGACGGACCTTTTTCGGAACGCCTTTGACGTTGTGGACGGCAAGCCCGCTGATCGGGCGGCTGAGTTGGAGTCGGAAGCTGCGGTTTAGAATCCGTGTTGCAACTGTGACATCGGTCCGTTCACCTCTGGTATGAGAGTGACGACGCGAAAAATGCCCCCGCCCGCACCGCGAAAGGTGAGGGCGGCGGCATTTGCGAGTCAGACCGCGTGCTTTGCCGGATACGTAGGCGCCTTAGCGGACCCGAGCACGGCGCGGATGAACCAGCCGGCAGCCGGGGCTGGAGCCGCGGAATCAGCCCCGGCTAGAGGGCTGGCGCTTTCTTGGCCGCCCCTATTTGGCAACAAAAAAGCACCCTGTGAGGGGTGCTTTTTTATTGGGAGATCAGGCTGTAGGGACCGCCGGTGGCCGCGGGAGGAACTGCTCGATGGTTTGCGAGACGACATAGTCAGGCCGAGTCTGGCTCACGTAGTTCATATCCACCGTGTTACCCCACTTGAGGTGGTACTCGCTGAACAGGCGGGCGAACCACCAGCTCAGTCGGGCCGGATTCTCCACGTCCCAGCCGAAGAACGAGTTGCCGAACACAACCACCCTCTTCTTGATCGGGGCGTTCTTGTTCATCCAGACGGCGTGGGAACCGACATCGTTGCCGGGTGAGTGGTGGTAAGCCAGTTCAACCGCCGGATCGCCGAGGGTGCCGGGCGCCGGGGTGCAGTGCCGGTCCCAGAGTGGGATGTCGAAGAACTTGTCCGCGAGGTCACCGTTGAAGTACGTCTCGCCGGTCAGCTGCACGCCATCAAGTACGGATGCGTCGCAGCCGGGCAGTGCTTCCAGGATGACCCGGGCGATGGCGAGCGACCCGGCGGGGGAGCAATGGGTGTCGTGCCGCTGCCATCCGCTGATCTCGCCGTCCCATGCGTCGAATGTCTCCAGCAGGTTCCGGTAGTAGGGCTCCCTGGACATCAGCTGGTTGATCCTGGCGAACAGCGGCGTCGGCCCGGTAATGGGGATAGGTGCAAGGTGTCGGAGTGCTGTCAGTTTCTCCGGAATAATCGCCTGCACGAACGGGATGCCCATGTCATTGAGGAGCCAACTGTTGACTTGGAAACCGGATACCCACTGGTGTGCCGTCTCCTCCAGCGCCTCCCGCCCGGCCGGGTCCTTGGGAGGGACGTACTGGTCTCGGAGGGCGTTGTTCCCGCCGGTCAGGAACAGGTGCCCGTCTTTGCCGATCTGCGCCGTGTCGTTGTTGGAGCGGAGCCCCACCGGAAAGCCCAAATAGGAGAGATTGCCCGCTTCGCCGTCCCGCTGCACTTCGAGGATGTGCGTCGACAAAGACAGGTCCTTAACGTCCAGGGCCTCGATCATCGCTTCGCGTGCGCCCGGTGTGATCGCGGCCGACTCCCTGACAAAGTCAGCCATGAGTCCCAGGTGCGCCCGGGCGCCCATCGGAATGTCACTGCTTTTGCTGTCTGCGAAGGCTGTCACCCGATGCGTGCCAAGGACGGCGCCCTTATTGTCGAGCGGCGCGTCCAGTGTGAGCGTGAACGACTTGTTGGCGATGCACTTGGCATTCCGCACATCGGCGCGTTCCGGGCCGAAGACGACCTCCCCGACGAGTGTTCCGTTCCGGTCTAGCTGGAGTAGCGGATCCTGGCCTTTGGCCCCGAGCTGCACCCATCCCTTGAGTGTGAGCTGGTCTGGTGAGATTGAATCGACGTAGCCTTGCAGCATTTTTCCCCTCATTTTGGTCTACGCCGATTCTCCCACACTCTATTCTTTGGGCTGCTCCGCAGTGAACGTCTCCAGCCAGTCCATGACCGCAATGTAGGCGGGTACTTCATTGCCCGCCAGTTGCGCCCTCGAGAGGAACTGCTGGGCGGTGACTGCGATTTCTTCAGGCTAGGGCATGGTTACGCTCCGATCAGGCCGTGGCCGTTGGTTGATCCGTGAAGGTCTTGGATGAGTGCGGCGAGGTGCCGTGAGTTCGACTGCACCTGGTTCGCGAGTGCTTGCATGTCCGCCATGGTCGGTACGGCGGTGTAGGTCGGCGCGGTGTAGGCGGCGAACGCTGTCCGGTCTACGGTTCCGGTGGCGGTGCCCCAGCCGGTTTTCCGGCCCTTGACCACTTGGGTGCCGTTCTGTGCGATGTTCGCGTTGCGGATGTCGAACAGGCCCGCTGCCGTGATCGTCACCCAGGTCCCGGCAGCAGAGCCCAGGTCCGTTCCGAAAACAATTCGATGGTCCTTAGCCAGCCAAACCGCCGTCTGGTTGGCGATGTCAGCTTGGTACATCCGGAGGCCGTAGGTCAGGAAGTGGCTGCTGACGTTGTCCCCGCTGGACGCCCTCAGGGAGGCCGCACTTCGGCGGGCGGCGTAAGAGGGCGCGCAAAGCAGAAGAGCCCCACTTTCACATCGAAAGTGGGGCTCTTTATTGTTGGCAATCGCCAACAAACAGTGAGCAACCTAGATTGGACTTGGAAAAGTTCAGCGGAATCTAGCGGAACTTGGATGCAACTGATGTGAGAAAAGGTGGTCGGACGGGTTTTCAATTCCCCCCATCTCCACATAGGGGCCCGGCAACGGCGCTCCGCCCCGTATTGGGTTCACAAGACTCCCCGCTGGCTTCGGTCGGCGGGGAGTTTTGTGCGTTAAGGGGGAAGGGAAGCGCCGGCAGGCACTTCCCTTCCCGTACGCGATACACCAGCGTCAGGTGCCGAGGACCTTCGCCTTCTGGGCCACAAACTCCTCTTCCGTGAGGATCCCCTGCTCCTTCAGCGCCCCGAGCTGCTTGAGCTGCTCGAGGGCTTCGTTCGAGATGCCGCCGCTGGGGGGCGGGGGAGGGGGCGGCGCTTGCTGGTAGGCCTGCGGCGGTGGTTCCTGCTGGGCCATCTGCGCATCGTAGGCCTCCTGTTGCTTGGCCGCGGTCGCGGCGTCCTTCTCGGCAAACTTGTTGGCCTGGCGGCGCTGGACCCGGCCGCTGACTGCACTGGCCGTCCCGGCAACGACTGCCGTCCGCGCCACACCCCTAAGAAGTCCCATAATTCTTCTCCTCTCACATCTCTTGTTCTGCGTCAGGTCTCAGGCGTCGGCTACCGGAGGTGCGGCGGCGTCAAGGGCATCAAGTGCTTCCATCACGTCCGGCGCAGGGATCCGCGTGCTCGCGATGAGTTCGCCCCCGCTGTCCCGAACAGCCGCCACGAACGGGGCGGCCCAGGTGTTCTCGTAGACGATCAGCGCGGCCACCGTCCCGGGGAGCAGCGCGGCCGATGCCTCGGCGATGTCATCGTCGCCCAAGAGCCCGGTCCGGGCTCCCTCGAAGTAGGAGAACCCCGCCGCGGGACCGCCTGGGTCGGTCAGTTCGAGCACCTCGACAGATCCGTCGTCATTCTTCATGACGACGAGGAGATCGAAGAGGCGGATCACGCCCTGCTCGACGAGCTTAACGAGTTCCTCACTCGCCCGGCCCGTTAGCCCCGATACGGGGAACTCCAGGAGTACGAAGTCGACCGGCCCGTGGGCCTCAGTCTCCGGTGTGGTTGTCACTGGTATTCCTCCGGTCTGTGTCGAGCACGCTGTCTGGCGCACTGGTCTTAGTGTGGGCGGTGCCCGCCGGGCCGTCACCACCCGCGTCGAATGATTCCGATGGCGGGCCGCACCCGCTCAACGGTTGGAACTGGCCCGCGGACACGGGCCCGGAATCGGACCTCTCGGTTGGATCCCAAGACCCACTAAAGCGCCAACGGGAGATTGTCACATCATCCATTTCGGGTGAGCCCCCGTCCCTCCGGCACGTGGCAGGGCCACACAACGAGAGGCCGGAAGCAACGGCTTCCGGCCTCTCGATTTTTCAGCGCTTCTTGATGTGTGCCACCGGGTCGGTGTGGGCATCAACGATGTGTTTCGCCTTTTTCTCTGCCCGTTTTTCCTTGATGGTTTTAACCGACTTCTTCGACACGCTCTGGTGCGGCGTCTTGTCAGGCATGGTGCTCTCCCTCACGGCAGGGGCCAGGAGTAGCCCCGACTTTTAAGGCTACGCCTCCGGAACCGCGGCGTCCACGATCCCTGCGAAACGGCTGCCGACCCCGTCGTACACGCTGCGCACGAGCCCGGGCCCGAGCACCGGGATGTCGCGTTCCTCGTGGTGCGCGCAGCAGACATAGGTGAAGTCCGGCCACCATTTTTTAGGCCGGGCCGCTTCGGAGAATCCGCAGACGGCGCAGGTGAGCTGGACCCAGACGGGCCGCTTACCGGTGCGGTTTGCCTTGGACTGGACCAGCCACGCCGGCGGGTTGTCCAGCAGCTCGCCGAGCTCGGCCTCGGACAGCCGGGGCGGGATGCCGTGACGGTGCGCCATTTCCAGGGGGATGTCGAGGATCTGGGCTGCTTCACGTCGGGTAACCATCCTTCAACGATACGGGAACGGCGGCGGCCCGAAGCCACCAGGGCGCCCCGGTGTTAGGCTCGACACACCGCCGGCGGCCTGAGGCTTTCAGCCGGCGAGGGCCAGTCCAAGCGCCGCGGCCGCGAGCCCCGCGAGAAGGTTCGCGCCGATATTGAGCGCCGCCGCCCGGTACCGCTCTTCGCTGACCAGGCGGACCGTCGCGGTGGTCCATGAGCTGAAGGTGGTCAGGCCGCCGGCGAGACCGGTTGCGATCGCGGCGTGCCAGTCGGCGCCCAGCTCCAGATGGCCGGTCAGGCCGACGGACCAACCGATGATGAAGGACCCGGCGACGTTGACCGTGAACGTCGCCCACGGCCAGTGCGGACGCGAGCCCTGATGGTGCGCAAACCAGGAGTCGACGGCGAACCGCAGGAGTGCTCCCGCCACCCCGCATACCCCGACCACGAGCGCGGTCATCATTGGGCACCTCCGCGGAGGTCGGCAATCGCCTTGCCGGTTTTCCATCCAGCGGCCGCCGCCCCCAGGCCCAGGACGAGCGAGAGTCCGAGGTAAGCCAGCCACGTGGCGTGGAAGCCGCCGCGGATCTGCTGGTCAATGGCGATCACCAGCGCCGAAAAGGTGGTGAAGGACCCCAGGAGGCCGGGGCCGATGCCGGCCCGCAGCCAGAAGGCCGTCTGCGGCCGCGCGATCCAGAGAGTGGTCAGGGTGGCCAGGATGAAACTCCCGGACACATTGATCGCCAATGTGGTCCACGGCACCGCGCCGGCGCCATCGGGAAACACCAGGCCGGCGCCGAAACGCAGCTCGGTTCCGATCAGCCCGCCGACGGCGACGGCGGACCAGGCCTTCCAGCCCGGCACGCCGGGGCGCGGCACGGCCCGGCGCTCGTCCAGCGCACCCTTCACTCAGCTCTCCGTGACGCTGCAGCCGGCGTGCGCGGCCTCGCTGTGGACCCAGAGGGCCGAGGCGACCTCGTCGGCGAAATCGAATTCGCGCGGTGCCACGGCGGAACCGATCCGCACTACCATGGGGCCGCCGAAGGGACGCCGGCCCACCACCTCCACTTCGGCGTCGAGGTCGATGTCCTCGGCGGCGAGATAGCGCAGGAGCTCCGGGTTCTCGTCGCTGATCCGGGTGATCCGGCCGGTGTGGCCGTCGTCGAGTTCGCTCAGGCGGTGGGCGGCGGGCATCAGCACCGAGCCGTCCGCTGCCGGGATGGGATCGCCGTGCGGGTCCCGGGTGGGGTTTCCCAGCTTGGCCGCCATGCGTTCAATGAACGTGTCCGAGACGGCGTGTTCCAGGAGTTCGGCTTCGTCGTGGACCTCGTCCCAGCGGTATCCCAGCTCGCGGACGAGGAAAGTCTCGATCAGCCGGTGCCGCCGGACCATGGACAGGGCGAGCTGGACTCCATCGCTGGTGAGCGTGACGGCGCTGTAAGGCTTGTGGTCTACGAGGCCCTGGTCCTTGAGTTTGCGGACCATTTCCGAAACCGAGGAGTTGGCGACGCCCAGGCGCTGCGCCAGCTGCGTGGAGGTGATGGGCTTGCGCTGCCACTCGGTGAACGAATAGATGACCTTGACGTAGTCCTCGATCGAGGAGGAGGGCGTACTGGTCTTCACAGACCTAAGCCTACCGTCAGCTGCCTCCGGAGAAAGTGAGCCACAGCAGGACCAGGTTGAGTGCCACGACGAGGACCACGCTGATGATGGCTGCGATTCGGAGGGCAGGGCCGTCGGCAAACCGGCCCATGAGGGCCTTGTTGCTGGTCAGCACCACCAGCGGGACCAGGACAAAAGGAATCCCGAAGCTTAGGACGACCTGGCTCAGGACCAGTGCCCAGGTGGGGTCGAAGCCCACCGCCAGCAGCACGACGGCGGGAATGAGGGTCACGACGCGCCGGGCCATGACGGGAATCCGGATCTTGAGCAGGCCCTGCATGATGGTGCCGCCGGCATAGCAGCCCACCGAGGTCGATGCCAGACCGGAGGCGAGCAGCCCGACCGCGAAGACCACGCCGACGATCGGGCCGAGGTTGGCGGTGATGGCGGCGTGCGCGCCCTCGATCGTGTCCGTGCCTTCTTCGCCGCCGAGGGTGGAGGCGGCCAGGAGCAGCATGCCGATGTTGACCAGTCCGGCGATCGCGAGTGCGGCCACGACGTCGAACCGGGTGGCCCGGACCAGGCGCGCGATGGCCGCCGGGGGAACGTGCAGGTTTTCGTCCGGCCGGTGCCGGTCCCGGGACAGGGCCGAGTGGACGTAGATGGCGTGCGGCATGACGGTGGCCCCGAGCATGCTGGCGGCCAACAGGACGGTGTCCGGGCCCTGGAAGCCGGGCATGAGCCCGGCCAGGGCGGCCCCCGGATCTGGCGGGCTGATGAACAGCCCGGCCAGGAAGCCGATAGTGATGATGCCGAGCAGGAACATGATGATGAATTCGAACGGCCGCTGCTTCTGCCGGGCCTGGACGGCGAGCAGGAGCATGGAAACGGCGCCGACAATCAAGGCGCCAAGGGGGAGCGGGAGGCCGAAAAGCAGGTACAGGGCGATAGCGCCGCCCACCACCTCAGCGAGGTCGGTGGCGGCGGCGACGACTTCGGCCTGCACCCAGAAGGCGCGGCGCCAGAACGGCTTGAGCCGTTCACCGAGGATCTCCGGAAGGCTCTTGCCCGTGACGATCCCGAGCTTGGCGGACTGGTACTGGACGAGGACGGCCATGACGTTGGCGGCCACGAGGACCCACACCAGCAGGTAGCCGTACTGCGCGCCGGCGGTCAGGTTGGCGGCCACGTTTCCGGGGTCCACGTAGGCGATCGATGCCACGAACGCTGGCCCCAACAGGCCGATCAGCGCCCTGCGGGCACCCGGGTGTTTGTAGGTGGGGGCGGCGTCCTGCGCCGGTTGCCCGTGTCCTTTTACCTCCAGCACTGCAGCTCCTGTGATTGGCGCGTCCGCGTCGACCCGATGATCGGCGCCGGCCGGAAAGCAGCCGGTGTCAAAGTTCCATGCGCCTACAAGTAATTATTAGGCATACCGAAACAATAAGCCCGGCGCGGCCCTGCGTGCAATCCGGGAATCCGGGGGGAGCGTGCATCAGGCCCGGAAGGCCCGCCACGTCTGGGTGAGGTAAGGCAGCCGGAGCACGTCGCCTGGGGTGTGCCCCAGGTGCTCGTGCAGGTACCAGGCGAGGTTGGCCATGACCTTGGCCCGGGTGGATTCCGATGCCGCGAGGTAGTAGCTGCGGGACTTGGTCAGCTCCTGGATGTCCTCCGTGGTGACGGAATCCTCCCACCGCGTCACGTGGCTCTCCAGCCCGGTGAACTCGGGGCCCACGGCGGGGCGGAAGTGTGGTTTGAGGACGTCCCCGGCGTGCATGATCCGGGAGAGGCGGTGCACCCAGGGCACGCTGGTGTCCAGCTGGTTCCAGATCAGGCCCAGCACTCCGTGCGGCCGGAGGATCCGGGCAATCTCGGTGCTGGCCAGGCCAGGGTCGCACCAGTGCCACGCCTGGGCGACCGTGACGAGGTCGAAGGACTCCGGCTCGAGACCGGTGTCCTCGGCGCTGCCCTCGATGGCGATGACGTCCGGCAGGGTCCGGCGCAACTGCTCGAGCATGTCGGCCGAGGGGTCCACAGCCACCGTGCCCAGTCCGCGTTTTGCCAGGAGCGCAGTGAACTTCCCGGTACCGGCGCCAATGTCCGCGGCGTCCTTGGCCCCCGCCGGGACCAGCCAGCCGGCCGACTCCTGCGGATAGCCGGGGCGGACACGTTCATAGTGTTCCCCGCCGTCCTGGAAGCTTTGTCCGAGTTCCTGGCGCCGCCCGCTGTGCAGCTTAGGTCCACTGTGCAGCCTAGCTTCACTGTGCAGCCTGGGGCCGGCGCTTGCCACGTGCGATCTCCTTCGGAAGGTCCTGCTTGTTTCAGATACCTTTCGAATTTACCGCACCCGCGCCGGGCCCTGATCCTGCGCTAGTCGAGGGTGCAGGGCGCAGCGCCGGCGGTGCCCGGGGTGTTCGGCGCCCAGTGGGGGTAGCTGCGGGTATCGTTGGCCGGCACCCAGCGGCCGGCGTCCACCACGTAGTCCCAGCCGAGTCCGTTCTGCCGCAGCTGCTGCAGGCCGGCCAGCAGGCGTTCGGCATCCTCCAGCCGCGAGCCCAGCCCGAAGCTGGCCCGCAGGGAGCCGGAGGGCAGGCCGAGCCGCTTGAGCAGCGGGTGGGCGCAGAAGCGGCCGTCGCGCAGGCCAATGCCGTGTTCAGCCGACAGGTAGGCGGCCACCAGCCCGGCGTCGAAGCCTTCCACGGAAAAGTTCACGACGCCGATCGTGCCGGTGCCCGGCTGACCGCCTTCGGAGGAAGAAGCGGAAGGCGAATCGGCAAAGATCCGGTGCACGGTTACTCCGTCGATGCCCTGGAGGCCTTCGACGAGGAAGGACCGGATGGCGTCCTCGTGGGCCTGCCACTGCTCCGGGTCCAGGGCTGCAATGACCTGGGTGGCACGGGCGAGGGCCGCCGCGCCAAGGACGTTCGGCGAGCCGCCCTCGTGCCGGGCAGGTCCCGTGGTCCAGCTGACGGAGTCGAGCCGGGCGTCGCGGACCGCGCCGCCACCGGCCAGGTGCGGGGTGCCGGCGTCGAGCCAGTCCGTCCGCCCCACCAGCACGCCCGCGCCGAACGGGGCGTACAGCTTGTGCCCAGAGAAGGCGAGGTAGTCGACGCCGTCCGCGGCGATGTCAATCCGCCGGTGCGGGGCCAGCTGCGCGGCGTCGACAACGATCCTGGCGCCGTACTCGTGTGCCAGCGCGGCCAGGGCCCGGATCGGCAGGATCTCCCCGGTGACGTTGGAAGCGCCGGTGACGGCCAGCAGGCTGACGTCCCCGCGCGCCAGCTCGTCGCGCAGGCGGTCCACCGTGGCCGCGAGGGTAGGGGCGGCCACGACGCTGCGGTGCGGGACATTCTGCCAGGGCAGGAGGTTGGCGTGGTGCTCGATGTCGAGGTAGACGACCTCGCCCGCGGGCCGTCCGTCGCGCAGCGGCAGGCAGCCAGCCAGCAGGTTCAGGGAATCGGTGGTGTTGCGGGTGAAGATCACGGAATCGTCCGGCCGGCCGCCGACGAAGTCCCGCACGATGTCCCGGGCGTTCTCGTAGACGGACGTGCTGATCTGCGATGCGTAGCCGGCGCCGCGGTGCACGCTGGCGTAGTACGGCAGGATTTCGTTCAGGTAGGCCGAGACCACGGACAGGGCCGGGGCGGAGGCGCCGTAGTCGAGGTTGGCGTAGCGGGTGTGGCCGCCGGTGATCAGCGGCGCCTGGATTTCCGCCCCGGTAACGGCGGCCAGCGGGCGGGCCGCGAGGGCGAGGCGGCCATCAGCCTGCCCTGCAGACTGTTCTGCACCGGCGGCATGGAATTCGGGGGCAACGGGGAAAATGGCAGTTGTCATGGGACCTCACTCGAACAGGACCCCACACCGTGGGAATCCGCGCTTGCCGGGTCCGTTCCGGACCGGCCAGGTCGTCACCCGGGGCACCCCACCGCGACTGGAGGGTTGCCGGCCAGCAAACCGGGGTTTAGCGCTGGCACTCGTGACCTGCATCGAGCGTAGGACATCCGCGCAGCCGGGGAAAAGGCGGCCGCCGATTGTGAAGCGGATTATTACGGGCGCGGTTCAGTTGTTGGGGTGGGCCGGGAAGAGGTCGTCGAGTCCGGGGTTGAGCCGCTTGAGGACTTCCGAGTGCAGGATCGAATTGGTGGCCAGGGCGTTGCCGCCGAAGGGTCCGTCCTCGCCCTCGAGCGAGGTGAAGCGGCCGCCGGCCTCGGTCACGATCGGGACCAGGGCGGCCATGTCGTAGAGGTTCAGCTCGGGCTCGCAGGCGATGTCCACGGCACCCTCGGCCACGAGGCAGTAGGACCAGAAGTCACCGTAGGCGCGGGTCCGCCACACTTCCTCGGTCAGGCCCAGGAACTCATCCAGGTTCCCGCGTTCCTTCCAGCCGCCAAGGCTGGAGTAGGACAGCGAGGCGTCCTCGAGATTGGAGACATTGGATACCTTCAACCGTGTGGCGGCGGCGAGCGAGCGGCCCGTGTAGGCGCCCGCACCCTTGGCGGCCCACCAGCGCTTGCCCAGTGCCGGCGCGCTGACTACGCCGACCACCGGTTCGCCCTCATCGACGAGGGCGATCAGGGTGGCCCAGACCGGGACGCCGCGGACAAAGTTCTTGGTGCCGTCGATCGGGTCGATGATCCACCGGCGGGAACCGTGGCCCGAGCTGCCGAATTCTTCGCCCAGGACCGCGTCCCGCGGACGTGACCGGGAGAGCTGGCCGCGGATGGCCTCTTCCGCGGACTTGTCGGCATCGGTGACGGGTGTGAGGTCGGGCTTCGTCTCGATCCGAAGGTCGAGCGCCTTGAAGCGGCTCATGGTCTGGGAATCGACCGAATCTGCCAGTACATGGGCAAGGCGCAGGTCATCGTTGTAGCTCGAAGCGGGTTGGCTCATGGTTCCAAACTACCGTCAAACCGGGCTGCCGGGCGGGAGGCCGCGGCACGGCGCCGCAGCCCGGTGGCCGGGCCGGCTAGGAGACGGTGCCCAGTTCCTTGGTTTCCTGTGCTTCCATCCGCGGGTCCGTGCCCAGCAGCCGGCGCAGGGACGCGAGCCTGGCCGGTCCCGAGGGCCCCGCGTGCCCGGCCGCAACCCATTTGTCGACGCCGCAGTTGACGGCGGTGGAGTCATGCTTGCAGCCGCGTTCGCAGTCATCGGTTCCCGGTTCCAGGTCCGGGAAGGAACGGAGGATCCGGTCGGGGTCCACGTGGGCCAGGCCGAAGGACCGGATACCGGGGGTGTCGATGATCCAGCTGCCCGCCGGGGCATCGTTGACCTTGAGCGCCAGTGCCGAGGAGGACGTGTGGCGGCCGCGGCCGGTTACCGCGTTTACGCCTCCCGTGGCCCGCTCGGCCCCGGTCAGGGCGTTGACCATGGTGGACTTGCCGACGCCGGAATGGCCCAGCATCACTGTGACCTTGCCGTCGAGGTAGTCGCGCAGCTGGGACACCGCGTCCTTGTCGAGCCGGGCGGAGAGCCCGTCGTCGGAGCGGGCGTCGATGCCGGAAGCGGCGGAGTCCGCGGTCTTGGAGATGATGACGGGAAAATCGAGGTGCTGGTAGTTGGACAGCAGTTCGGCGGGATCCTTGACGTCGGCCTTGGTGACGAGCAGCAGCGGCTCAATGCCGGCGTCGTACGCGGCCACCAGTGCGCGGTCGATGAAACCGGTCCGCGGCTCGGGGTTGGCGGCGGCGACCACCACCACCAGCTGGTCGGCGTTGGCCACGACGGCGCGTTCGATCGGGTCCGTGTCGTCGGCGCTGCGGCGCAGCAGTGTCTTGCGGTCCTGGATCTTGACCAGCCGCGCGAGGGTGTCGGGCTCGCCGGTGACGTCGCCGACCAGGGAGACGAAATCGCCGGCAACCACGGGGTTGCGGCGCAGCTCCCGGGCGCGGGCCGCGATGATCTTGCGTTCGTCCGGGGTCCCTTCGCCGACGACGGCGGTGTAGCGGCCGCGGTCAACGGTGATGATGCGTCCGGTGACGGCGTCGTCGTAGCTGGGCCGGTCCTTGGTGCGGGGGCGGGTGCCCTTCTTGTTCGGCCGGATCCGGACGTCGGACTCGTCCCAGGAATCAGTGCTGCGTGCCACCGGCGGTGTCCTCATCTGCGGCGGGTCCCTGTGCCAGCATCGCTTCCCAGAGTTGCGGGAAATCGGGCATGGTCTTGGCCGTGGTTGCGATGTCCTCGACCTCCACGCCCGGTACGGCAAGGCCGAGGATGGCGCCGGCGGTTGCCATACGGTGGTCCGCGTAGCTGTGCACCACACCGCCGTGCAGCGCGGCCGGGCGGATGATGAGGCCGTCGGCGGTCTCTTCGGCGTCGCCGCCGAGGCGGTTGATTTCGGCGACGAGGGCGGCGAGCCGGTCCGTTTCGTGGCCGCGGAGGTGGGCGATGCCGCTGAGCCGCGAGGGGCCGGCGGCGAGGGCGCAGAGTGCGGCCACGGTGGGGGCGAGCTCGCTGGTCTCGTCGAAGTCGCCGCCCTTGATCTCCGGCCCTCCGCTGACGGTCAGGGTGCCGCCGTCCACTGTCACGGTGGCGCCCATGGCGGTAAGGATGCCGCGCCACAGATCACCGACCTGGGTGGTTTCCGCGGGCCAGTTCGGGATCCGCACGGTGCCGCCGGTGGCCAGGGCCGCCGCGAGGAACGGGCCGGCGTTTGAGAGATCCTGCTCGATCCGGACGTCGAAGGCGCGGATCGGGCCGGGGGAGACAACCCAGTGGTTCGGCACCGAGTCATCGACCGCCACGCCCACGCCGCGCAGCACGGCCACGGTCATGTTGATGTGGTCCAGGCTCGGCACGGGCTTGCCGGCGTGCTCCCGGCTTTGATGTTCGAGGTGGAGTCCCTCGGTGAAGCGTGCCCCGGCCAGCAGCAGGGCGGAGACGAACTGGGACGAAGCGCTGGCATCGATGATCAGGTGGCCGCCGCGCACCTCGCCCGTGCTGTGGACGGTGAACGGCAATGACGACGCCCGACCGCCGTCTGGCGCGGTCACTGCCACACCCAGGCCGGCCAGGGCCTCGATGATGGTGCCCATGGGGCGTTTGCGGGCGTGCGGGTCGCCGTCGAAACGGGACTCACCACGGCGCAGCGCCGCCACCGGAGGCACAAAGCGCATGACCGTGCCGGCGAGGCCGCAGTCGATCGCCGTGTCCGCAGCGGCGGCGTCCATGCTGATCGGGACGATTTCCAGGTCGGGGCCGAAGGCGCCGTCGCCGGGAACCTCCGTAACGGTGGCCCCCAACTGACGCAGGGCCTCAATCATCAGCGCGGAATCCCGGGAGTGGAGTGGTGCCCGCAGCCGGGACGGGCCGTCCGCCAGGGCGGCGAGCACGAGGTACCGGTTGGTCAGGGACTTGGATCCCGGAACGGTGACCGTGGCATCGACCGGCCGTGCGGCGAAGGGGGCGGACCAGTGCGGACCGACGCTGGCAGGGTGGGACGGGGCAGCTGCTGAGGGGGTGGTGCCAGTCATTACCGTCTTAGGCTCCGGCAGAGTGGTCTACGGCCTTGCGGACGACCTTGTCGGCCTTCTTCAGCTGCTTGTTGGTGGTCTTGCGGGCATCGGCGGCGAGGTGTCCGGCGCTCTTCTTGGCATCCGCGGCCAGGTGCCCGGCGCGCCAGGCCAGGCTGGGCTTGCCGGCGGTATCGACCGCGGCGAGGAGCGCGCCGCCGGTGAGGGAGACGTTCTTCAGGAGCTGTTTGCGGCGGGCGTCGCGGGCTTCCTTCGAGGAGATGTCCGCGCTGCGCCATTCGACGTAGCCGTTCAGGATCGAAATGACGGCGAGCAGGGTGGCCGCCAGCCGGGCGGACTTGCCGAGGGCGAAGCAGACGCCGGCACCGATCTGGGTGCCGCCGATCACGCGTGCCACGACTTTTTCATTCGGCTGGAACGGCAGGGCGTCGGCCGTACGGCGCAACAGGGGGGACAGCTGGGCCGCAGTGTCATCCGCATTCTTGAGCTTGTCCATGCCGGCGAGGACGAAACTGGAAGCGAGCATGGGCCGGGCGAGAAAGCGGACAAACGACATGAATTTCCTCCTGGATGGACGAACAGCGGCTTCACTGCGGGAGAACCGGTTCTAGTCTTGCACTTTTGCGGAATATTTGCCCGCAGGACGTGGTTGTGAAAGGCAGATCCCAGCAGGCCAACGAAGGCGGAGATTTGACTCTGGTCAAAGACAGGACGGAACCGGAAGCCGGTTCCGGGCAATCATGGACCCTCGCGCTTCCGGCGGTTCCGGGTGCCCGGCGGAAGGTGACAGTAGACTTGAACGCAATGAGCACCATGGACCCGGCCGTTGCGGCCATGCACGAGGTTGCCGGAAACGACGCCACGCCCACCAAGACACCTGATGCCGGCGCGTCCGCCGCCTTGGAGACCGAGGTGGACGGGAAGCCCCTTGATGTCTCCACCGAGTCCGCGGAAGAGCGCCGGGTGCGCTTTGAACGTGACGCGATGCAGTACGTGGACCAGCTGTATTCGGCGGCCATGAGGATGGCCCGGAACCCCTCCGACGCCGAGGACCTGGTCCAGGAGGCGTATACAAAGGCGTTCTCCGCGTTTCACCAGTACAAGCCCGGAACCAATCTGAAGGCCTGGCTGTACCGCATCCTCACCAACACGTACATCAACCTGTACCGGAAGCGTCAGCGCGAGCCGCTGCAGTCGAATTCGGACACCATCGAGGACTGGCAGCTGGCCCGCGCCGAGTCGCATACGTCCTCGGGACTGCGTTCGGCGGAGGCCGAGGCCCTCGACCACCTGCCCGATTCGGATGTGAAGCGCGCCCTCCAGTCGATTCCGGAGGAGTTCCGGCTGGCCGTGTACTTCGCCGACGTCGAGGGTTTCGCGTACAAGGAAATTTCAGACATCATGAACACCCCCATCGGGACCGTCATGTCCCGGCTGCACCGCGGCCGGAAGATGCTGCGGGACATGCTGGCGGACTATGCCGCCGAACGAGGATTCAGGGCCGCCACCGAGTCAAGCGCCGCGGCCGACAGCAACAAACAGGAGAACAGGAAATGAGCGACTGCCAGGGACTGGGCGATTGCGATGACGCCCGGATGCAACGTATCTACGAATATCTGGATGGTGCGCTCACGCGTGAAGACATCGCAGAGATCAAGGACCACCTGGACAGTTGCCCGGAGTGCCTGGAACAGTACGACCTCGAATGTGTCATCCGCGTGATGGTCAAGCGTTCGTGCACCGAAGCGGCTCCGGAAAACCTCAAGAACTCCATCCTGGACCGGATTCACTCGATCCGGACTGTGGAAGCCTGAGCCGGCCTGTACCGGCATAAACGAATGACCCCGGAATCCGTGCGGATTCCGGGGTCATTCGTTTAAAGCTGTCATTCCAAGCTTTGCTTAGGCGTTGGGGCGCTTACCGTGGTTCGCGCCGCCACGCTTACGGTCACGACGTTTACGTGCACGTTTGCTCATAGCTGGCCTCCTTAATCTTGGTACTCAAAAGAGCTGCCCTCAAGTCTCCCACATCGCGGCACCCGCCGCGAACCGGGGAACCCGCGCTACGGGCCGTGACGGGTTGGGCCCGATCTCAGCCGTCCAACGAATTGCGGATCGAGATCCGGGCCTGGTCCAGCACGGTCCGGACCGTTTCGAGCGTGACGGCGGTGACGGGACGGCTCCCGGCATGACGCCGCAGTTCCACCCGCATGTCGTCACGGAACGCCTGCACCAGCATTTCCGCCTCCTTCAGCCGCCGCTCGCCCTCCGGGGAGTACCACGGGCTGCCCGCGCCGCCGGCAGTGCCTGTCCCGCCGGCAGAACCCGCGGCGCGGGCCGAGGTCCGGGCCGCCTCCGCCGTCGCCGCAAGGTCGGCCCGGAGGCCGCGCATGTTGACGCGGATGTCCTGGCGCAGGTTGTCGGCAAGCCGGCGGACCGACGCCGAGATGTCGTTCTCGACGCCGGCGAGTTCGTCCCGACGGCGGTTCAGTTCCGTGAGACCGGCCGGGGTGATGCTGTAGTTGGTGCGACGGCCCTCGATACGGGTGGCCACGAGCCCTTCCTCTTCAAGCTTGCCCAGACGCGGGTAGATGGTCCCGGCGCTGGGGGAGTACGTGCCGCCGAAACGCTCGCTGAGCGCCTTGATCAGCTCGTAGCCGTGCTTGGGGCCCGATTCGAGCAGGGCGAGCAGGTACAGCCGCAGCGCCCCGTGGGCGAAGACGGGAGGCATCAGAGGACCGTTTCGGTGTCCGGGCTGGGCTGGCCGTGGAAGAGCGAAGTCTTTCCCGAGACCGAGTTGGTCCGGACCAGCATCAGCTTGGCGTCCGGTCCCGCGATGGTCTGCACGGTTCCGCCGGGCTGGACGTACCTCGTGTCATCGATGACCACCGCGCCGCTGGCGGACTTGGCAACGATGTCCACCCCGATGTCGTGCGGAAGCCGGATGGTGACGTCGCCGGAGACCGAATTGGCGCCAAAGTCATGGGTGAAGCCGTGCAGGTCGAAGTTCAGGTCGCCGCTGACGGTGTTCGCCCGGATGTTGCTGAATTCCCCCGAGGCCGTCACTTCGCCGGAGACGCTCTTGGCGGTCAGGACGCCGCGGTGGTTGCGGGCAATCACCTCGCCGCTGACCGTGTTGACCGACAGGTTCCCGGAGGTGCCGTCGGCCAGCACGGATCCCGAGACGGTGTTGAGCCGGGTGTGGCCGCTGAGCCCGGAAACCATGCCGTCGCCGCTCACCGTCCCGGCCTCGACCTCGACGCCGGCCGGCAGGGCGATGCTGATCACCACCGAGTTGCTGCTGCCGTTGTTGACAGTGCTCATCAGGTTCTTGAACCAGCCCTGCGGGCCGTGCAGCTGGTGGCGGACTTCCAGGCGGCCGTTGACGACCGAAACCGACAGGGGATCGCCTTCGATTTCGGAGACCTCGATCCTGGCGACGTCCTCGTCATGGGTGACGATGTCGAAGCGGCCGCGGACAATCCCGAGTTTGAGGGAGTGGACGCCGTCGACGTCGATGGTCTGCGGGCCGGTCACGGTCCACGTGTTCTCTGACATGGTTCCTCCGGAAAGGCGAAAGGGGTTGGACAACTAACGATATATCGCGACTATGAAGTCACGATATATCGCGCTTGCCGCCAGGTCAAGATATATCGCGAAATTCCGTGGAAGGTGGCCCCAGGCGCGGCCGGTTGCCGGGGTGCCTGCCTATTCCGGGGCGTCCAGGCCCAGCCACTGGAACCAGCCGCGGTGCAGCACGAGCCAGGCCATGAGGCCATAGCCGGCCTGACCGGGGGTGCCGCCGTTGGCCGCGAGGTCCTGGCGCCACTGCTCGTGGTTCAGCAGCGGCGAGAACGTGTCGACATAGAGGTGCTTCCGGCGCGTCGTGACGTCGGCGAAGGCGGTGTTGAGTTCGCCGAGCCTGCGGTTCTGTGCGGGGTCAAGTGTGGGCGGCGGGCCCACGACGAAGACCTCGATCTTGTTCTGGGAGGCGGAGTCCAGGATGTTGGCCAGGTTCAGGCGGCTGCGGGCCGTGGACAGGCCGAACTCGATGTCGCGTCCTGACAGGCCGATCACCAGGCGGTTTTCGTGGTGGTTCCCGAAGCGCCTGCCTGCTTCCTCGAGCCAGCGGGCGGCGATGCCCTCGGTGCCCTCTTCCGGGCATGGCAGGGAATAGCACTCCAGGGCGACGCTGTCCTGCGGCGTGCGGGCCAGGACCCTGCCCAGCCAGCCCAAGGCGCGCGGATCACCAAGCCCGGCCAACAGCTCGTCCCCAACGGCTGCGATCCGCAGCTTCCGATCTTCCACGACTACCTCTTCACTTCAACGCTGTCCAACAAGCTGACCACTAATAGTCCATTAAACAGAACCGCCCGGCCGGAGTGTTGTGTTTCAGTCTCCGGCCGGGCAGCAATGCCGCTATTTACGAGCGAATGCCTGCTTCAGCAGGGCGTCCTGTTCTGCCGCGTGGCGCTTCATCGACCCTGCCGCGGTGGAGGCCGAGGCGGGGCGGGAGATGAGGCGGACCCGGCGGTCCAGGGCATCCGGCAGGTTCAGGCCGATGAACGGCCACGGACCCTGGTTGGCCGGTTCGTCCTGTGCCCAGACCACTTCGGCGTTCGGGTACTTTGCCAGCTCGGCGGCGATCTCGTCGGCCGGCAACGGGTACAGTTGCTCGACGCGGACGATCGCCGTGGTCTTGTTTTCGGTCTTCTGCCGGGTTGACAGCAGATCGTAGTACAGGCGTCCGGAGACCAGCAGCACGCGTTCGACGGCGTCGGCCTGCAGCTGCGCGTGCTCCGGAATGACCGGGCGGAACGAGCCGGTGGTGAAGTCCTCCACGGAGGACGCGGCGGCCTTGAGGCGGAGCAGCTGCTTGGGCGTGAAGATGATGAGCGGCTTGCGCGGCCTGCTGTACGCCTGGCGGCGCAGCAGGTGGAAGTGCGAGGCCGACGTCGTGGGGTTGGCCACGATCATGTTCTCTTCGGCGCACATCTGGAGGAAACGCTCGATGCGGGCGGAGGAGTGGTCCGGACCCTGGCCCTCGTAGCCGTGCGGCAGCATGAGAACCAGCGAGGACCGCTGGCCCCATTTCTGCTCGGCCGAGGAAATGAACTCATCGATGATGGTCTGCGCGCCGTTGACGAAGTCACCGAACTGCGCTTCCCAGAGCACCAAAGCATCCGGGCGTTCCACCGAGTAACCGTATTCGAAGCCCATGGCGGCGTATTCGGAGAGCAGCGAATCATAGATCCACAGCTTCGCCTGGTCATCCGAGAGGTGGGACAGCGGCAGCCACTCGTCGCCGTTGGCGCGGTCGTGGAAGACGGCGTGGCGCTGCACGAAGGTGCCGCGGCGCGAGTCCTGGCCGGCGAGCCGGACGGGGACGCCTTCCATGATGAGCGAGCCGAACGCGGCCAGTTCACCAAAGCCCCAGTCGATGCCGCCTTCGCGGGACATCGCCTCACGCTTCTCCAGCAGCTGCTTGAGCTTGGCGTGGACGGTGAAGCCGTCCGGGATATCGGTGTGTGCCTTGCCGATGCGGGCCAGGGTCTCCGCGGAGATCGCGGTGGAGACCGGCGCGCTGACGCCGGAATCGGACTGCTGGGCCATGGGGCGTTCGAGGTCCGATACCGCGGCCGAATCGGCCGTGATGATCGGGATCGGGGACGTCTGGGCCGCGTGGGTTTCCGCGAAGACGCGTTCCAAGCGTTCCTGGTAGTCCCGCAGCAGCTGCTCGGCTTCTTCCTCGGTGATGTCACCGCGGCCGATCAGCGATTCGGTGTACAGCTTGCGGACCGAGCGCTTGGCCTCGATCAGGTTGTACATCAGCGGCTGGGTCATCGAGGGGTCGTCGCCCTCGTTGTGGCCGCGGCGGCGGTAGCAGACCATGTCGATGACAACGTCCTTGTGGAAACGCTGACGGAACTCGTAGGCAAGCTGCCCAATGCGGACCACGGCCTCCGGGTCATCGCCGTTCACGTGGAACACCGGTGCCTGGATCATCTTGGCGACGTCCGTGGAGTACGTAGAGGAACGAGAGGACGACGGCGCGGTGGTGAAGCCGACCTGGTTGTTGACCACGATGTGGATGGTGCCGCCGGTGCGGTAGCCGCGCAGCTGGGAGAGGTTGAGCGTTTCCGCGACGACGCCCTGGCCTGCGAAGGCGGCGTCGCCGTGCACCATGATCGGCAGCACGGGAAACGCCTCGCCCTGGTCCAGGCGGTCCTGCTTGGCGCGGACGATGCCTTCGAGGACGGAGTCGACGGCCTCAAGGTGGGACGGGTTGGCGGCGAGATAGACCTTGGTCTCCTTGCCGTTGTCCGAGGTGAAGGTGCCCTCGGTGCCCAGGTGGTACTTGACGTCGCCGGAGCCCTGCACGGAGCGCGGGTCCTGGGTGCCCTCGAATTCGCGGAAGACCTGCGCGTAGGTCTTGCCCGCGATGTTGGTCAGCACGTTGAGCCGGCCACGGTGGGCCATGCCGATCGCCACTTCGTCGAGTTCGTCGTCGGCGGCGTCGGAGATGATCGCGTCCAGCAGCGGGATCAGGGACTCGCCGCCTTCGAGCGAGAAGCGCTTCTGGCCGACGAACTTCGTCTGCAGGAAGGTCTCGAAGGCCTCGGCGGCGTTGAGCTTGGAGACGATGCGCAGCTGCTCGTCGCGGCTCGGCTTCGAGTACGGGTGCTCCAGCTGGTCCTGGAACCACTTGCGCTCGGCCGGGTCCTGGATGTGCATGTATTCGATGCCGGCGGTGCGGCAGTAGGCATCACGGAGGACGCCGAGGATGTCGCGGAACTTGAGCATCGGCCTGCCGCCGAAGCCGCCGGTGGGCCACTCGCGGTCCAGGTCCCACAGGGTCAGGCCGTAGGTCAGGACGTCGAGGTCCGGGTGCTTGCGCTGGACGTACTCGAGCGGGTCGGTGTCCGCCATGAGGTGGCCGCGCACGCGGTAAGCGTGGATCAGCTGCTGGATACGGGCAACCTTGTTGATCTCGTCGGCCGGGTCCACCTGCAGGTCCGGGCTCCAGCGCACGGGCTCGTAGGGGATACGCAGGGACTCGAAGATCTCGTCGTAGAAGTTCTGCGCGCCCAGCAGGAGCTGGTGCACGAGCTTGAGGAACTCGCCGCTGCCGGCACCCTGGATGACGCGGTGGTCATAGGTGGAGGTCAGCGTGAGGACCTTGCTGATCGCGTTCTGCGCGATGATCTTCTCGCTGGCACCCTGGAACTCGGCCGGGTAGTCCAGCGCGCCGACGCCGATGATGGCGGCCTGGCCCTTGGACAGGCGCGGCACCGAGTGGACGGTGCCGATGCCGCCGGGGTTGGTCAGGGACACGGTGGTGCCCGAGTGGTCGTCCGCGGTCAGCTTGCCGTTGCGGGCGCGCTTGATCAGGTCCTCGTAGGTGTGCCAGAACTCGGAGAAGTTGAGGGTCTCCGCCTTCTTGATGTTCGGGACCATGAGCAGGCGGGTGCCGTCGGGCTTGGGCATGTCGATCGCGATGCCGAAGTTCACATGCGCCGGCTGGACAGCGACCGGCTTACCGTCAATCTCGTCGTAGTAGACGTTCATCGAAGGGAACTGGGACAGGGCACGGATGACGGCGTAGCCGATCAGGTGCGTGAAGGAGACCTTGCCGCCGCGGGCTCGGGCCAAGTTGGAGTTGATGACCACGCGGTTGTCGATCAGGAGCTTCGCCGGGATGGCGCGGACGCTCGTGGCGGTCGGGACTTCCAGGCTGGTTACCATGTTCGAGGCGATGGCCTTGGCCGGGCCGCGCAGGACCGAGACKACGTCTTCTTCGGGTGCCGTCGGGGCCTTGAGGTTCTTGGGCAGCTGCGCCGGGATCGGGGCGGTGCCGGGGCCGGCGTCGGAAGTCTTGGAGCCATCCCGGGCGACGGTGGCAGGGGCTTTCTTGGCTGCGGGCGCAGCGGGTGCGGGCGCAGCCGTGGCGGCGGGAGCTGCGGGGGCCGCGGGCGCTGCCGGCGCAGGTGCTGCCGGAGCGGCGGCGGGCGCTACAACGGGAAGTTCACGGGTGGCAGGATGCACAGCTGTCGCGGTGCCGGACGTTCCGTTGGCGGGAGAGGCGTCACTAGCTTCGAAGGATTCGAACAGGGGCCACCACTTGGAGTCGACCGTGTTCTTGTCCTGCTGGTAACGCTCATACAGTTCGTCAACGAGCCACTCGTTTCCGCCAAATTCCTCTGGTAGACGGTGGCTAGGCTGCTCTGGCACTTGAAATACGCCTCTTCCATGAGTTTGATTCCCTCTGGCTTCCACGGTGCCTCGGCACAACGATTGAGCCAGTCTCTGCGTCCAGTGAACCCAGACCCATGCCAGTCTAGTGAGGATTCTTACCAAACCGCCAATAAGCGTGACCCAAATCATGATCCGCCCCGGCAGCCACTGAATTGCAGAGAAGAAGAGCCGCAGAATCGGCCCGGATTCGGCCCGGACGCGGTGCCCTGCGCGGGGCCGGACGCGGTGCCGGAGGCGGTGCCGGCCCCGTCGGAAACCGCCCTAGAATCAAAGGAGAACCCGTATGTCGCCGACGGTGCCAGCCGCGGGTGCCAGCAAAGGAGCAGCAGTGCGTTTCCTGAATGAGCCCACCACCGATCTGACCTACTCGGACCTCTTCCTGGTCCCGTCCCGGTCCGATGTCACCTCGCGCCTGGACGTCGACCTCGCGGCCGACGACGGGACCGGCTCGGCGATCCCGCTGGTGGCGGCGAACATGACGGCGGTCACGGGGAAGCGGATGGCCGAGACCATGGCCCGCCGCGGCGGCCTTGGTGTCCTGCCGCAGGACGTCCCGCTCGATGTCATCCGTGACGTCACGGCCTGGATCAAGGGACGCCATCCCGTCCTCGAGACCCCCGTCACGCTCGCGCCCACGGACACCGTCATTGATGCCCTCCACCTGATGGGCAAGCGGCCGCACGGGGCCGTCGTGGTGGTGGACGACTCGGGCGCGGTCACCGGTGTTGTCCGCGCCACCGACTGCGAGGGCCAGGACCGTTTCGCGTCGCTGGCCTCCGTCATCCGCCACCAGCCGCTGGTGCTCGACGCCGGACCGCTCGCCGGCGGATTGTTTGGCGGCGGATCGGCGGCCGATGCTGCACAGGCCCTCCGCCGCGCCTTTGAGGCGATGGACGCCGCCGGGACCGACTACGCACCGGTCCAGCAGGACGGCGTCCTGGCCGGCGTGCTCACCCGTAAGGGCGCCCTGCGCGCCACGCTTTACCGGCCGTCCCTGGACGACGACGGCAGGCTGAAGGTCGCCGCCGCCGTCGGAATCAACGGTGACGTGGCCGGGCGGGCCGCCGAATTGCTGGCGGCCGGCGTGAACGTGCTGGTCCTCGACACCGCACACGGCCACCAGCAGAAAATGTTCGACGCCCTGGCCGCCGTGAAGGGTCTCAACCCCGGCGTCCCGGTGGTCGCCGGCAACGTCGTCACCGGCGACGCCACGCGTGAGCTCATCGAGGCCGGGGCGGACATCGTCAAGGTGGGGGTGGGCCCCGGCGCCATGTGCACCACGCGCATGATGACGGCCGTGGGCCGCCCCCAGTTCAGCGCCGTCCTGGAATGCTCCGCCGCGGCCCGGGAAGCCGGCGGCCGGGTATGGGCCGACGGCGGGGTCCGCTACCCGCGCGACGTCGCCCTGGCCCTTGCCGCCGGTGCCAGCCAGGTCATGATCGGCTCCTGGTTTGCCGGCACGCACGAGAGCCCCGGAGACCTGCAGCTCGACGCCTCGGGCCGGCAGTACAAGGAGAGCTTCGGCATGGCGTCCGCCCGGGCGGTTCAGAACCGCAATCAACGCGAGGGAGCCTTTGAAAAGGACCGCAAGGCCCTCTTCGAGGAGGGCATCTCCACCTCCCGCATGTACGTCGACGCGGCGCGGCCCGGCGTCGAGGACCTGCTGGACATGATCACCGCGGGCCTGCGCAGTTCCATGAGCTACGCCGGCGCTGCCGACCTCGCCGCTTTCCGGGAACGTGCCGTGGCAGGCATCCAGTCAGCGGCCGGGTACGAGGAGGGCCGGCCCGTCCCGCAGAGCTGGTGAATCCGTCGCGGCCGGTGGGGCCGGCGGTCGGGGGCTGGCGGCGGCTGCTCCTGTAGACTGAAACTCTTATGGACAGTAAATCTAGGTGCCGGCCTGGGGGCTGTCAGCGGAATACGGAAACCGTTCCCGCGCAGTCCACCCACAGAGCCGGCAAACCCCGTTCACGTGCCCATCATTCTCCGGCCGCACGCCATTCCGGAGCTTTCCAGGAAACAGGGTCGGCCGCCGCCGACCATCCTCCGCGAGGCAGGGTCTTCCAGCAATTACGTCCCCTGCAGCGGCCCTTCTTTTGCGCCTCTGCCGCGGCCGCTGCTGCGGAAGCGGGCCGCTAGATGGAATGGCTACTCCTCGCAGCAGGCCTCCTGCTCATCCTCGGCACCGGCTTCTTTGTTGCCGTGGAATTTTCCCTGGTCGCCTTGGACCAGGCCACTGTGCAGCGGGCCGTTGACACCGGCGACACCGCCGCCGAGCCTCTGCTCAAATGTCTCAAGTCGCTCTCCACCCAGCTCTCCAGCTGCCAGCTGGGCATCACCATGACAACGCTGCTGACCGGCTATGTCATGGAACCGTCCGTGGGCAAGCTGCTCGAGGGTCCCCTCACCGCGCTCGGCGTCCCGCCGGCGGCGGCTGCCTCGCTGTCCCTGGTCCTGGCGATGGCGGTGGCCACCTTGCTCTCCATGGTGATCGGCGAGTTGGTGCCCAAGAACATGGCCATCGCGCTGTCCTTTCCGATCGGCAAGGCCGTGGCCCGGCCGCAGCTGGTGTTCACCGCCATCTTCAAGCCCGCCATCGTGGTGCTCAACGGTTTCTCCAACAAGGTCCTCAACGTCTTCGGCCTGGAGGCCAAGGAGGAAATCTCCGGCGCCCGCACCCCGGCTGAGCTGGCCTCGCTTGTGCGCCGCTCCGCGGCCATGGGCACCCTCGACGCGGGAACGGCCAACTTCATCGCCCGGACCCTGAAGTTCTCCGGGCGGACCGCCGCGGACGTCATGACCCCCCGCATCCGCGTGGAGACCATCGACGCCGACCAGCCGGTCTCGGATATCGTCGAGGCCGCCAAGCGCACCGGATACTCCCGGTTCCCCGTGATCGGCGAGTCCTCCGATGACATCCGCGGCGTAGTCCACATCAAGAAGGCCATCGCCGTGCCCGCGGACCGCCGCGCCAAGCTGCAGGCGGGGGCCATCATGACCGATGTGCTCCGGGTCCCCGAAACCATCCACCTGGACGCCCTCCTCGCCGAACTGCGCGAGGGCAATCTGCAACTGGCCGTCGTCCTGGATGAATACGGCGGAACCGCCGGTATCACCACGCTCGAGGACCTCGTGGAGGAAATTGTCGGGGAAGTGGCCGATGAGCATGACAAGGTCCGGCCGGGCCTGCTCCAAAGCGCCTCGGGGGACTGGTATTTCCCGGGCCTGCTCCGGCCCGATGAACTCTCCGAACAGATCCCGGGCTTGACCGTGCCCGACGAGGCTGCCTACGAAACGGTGGGAGGCTACGTCATGAGCCAGCTCGGCCGCATTGCGGCAGTCGGCGACACAGTCGACGTCGTCGGCGGGACACTCAGCGTGACCCGCATGGACGGCCGCCGGATCGACCGGATCTGTTTCCGGCCCATCCGGGTGTCCGGCGACGGCCAGCCCGCCAGCCAGGCAGGTGCCGCATGAGCGACTGGGCAGGAATCCTGTGGCTTGCGTTCCTCCTGGTGGGCAACGCCTTCTTCGTGGCAGCCGAATTCGCCGTCATGTCGGCCCGCCGCAGCCAGATCGAGCCGCTGGCCGAGGCAGGTTCCAAGCGCGCCCAGACCACGCTGCGGGCGATGGAAAACGTTTCCCTCATGCTCGCCTGCGCCCAGCTCGGCATCACCGTCTGCTCGCTGCTGATCCTGCAGGTGGCCGAGCCCGCGATCCACCACCTCCTGGCTGTGCCGCTGGAAGCGGTGGGCGTCCCCATGGAGGTCGCCGACATTGTGGCCTTCGCCGTCGCCCTGCTCTTGGTGACGTTCCTGCACGTCACCTTCGGTGAAATGGTGCCCAAGAACATCTCCGTGTCCGTCGCGGACAAGGCGGCGCTGCTGCTGGCGCCGCCGCTGATGTTCATCGGGCGGCTCGTCAAACCCGTCATTGCCGCGCTTAACTGGTCCGCGAACCACATCCTGAAGCTGATGCGGATTGAGCCGAAGGACGAGGTGACCTCCACCTTCACCCTTGAAGAAGTGCAGTCGATCGTGCAGGAATCCACCCGCCACGGACTCGTGGACGACGACGCCGGACTCATCACCGGAGCCCTCGAGTTTTCCGAACACACCGCGTCCCATGTGATGGTTCCGCTGGGCAAACTCGTTATGCTCAAGGCGGCCACCACGCCGGTCGAATTCGAAAAGGCAGTGAGCCGGACCGGGTTCTCACGGTTCCCGATGCTCGACGACGACGGCATGCTGGCCGGCTACCTCCACATCAAGGACGTGCTGTCCATCCCGGACGCCGGGTACCACCAGCCAATTGCCGAAAGCCGCATCCGGTCGCTGGCGAACCTCGCCATGGACGACGAAATTGAGCAGGCCATGTCCGTCATGCAGCGCACGGGCTCGCACCTGGCCCGCGTGATCGGACCCGACGGGCTGACCCAGGGAGTGCTGTTCCTCGAAGACGTGATCGAGCAGCTCGTCGGCGAAATCCGGGACGCGACGCAGGCCACCGGCTACCGCAGGCTGGGCCAAGACCAGTAGCGGACTGCCCAGTAGCGGACAGGTGGTAGTACGGCACGACGTGTATCCCTAAATAGGAATGATTCCTATTTAGGGATACACTCGGGCTGTTGCTATTGCTCCTGATTCTCAATAACAGATCCGAGGTTTCCCGTGCGTCGTCCCGCTGCCCGAGCCATGCTGGCTGGCCTTACCGGCTTAGGCCTCCTGCTGACCGCGTGCAGTCCCACGGCGGGCAGCTCGCGGAGGACCGCCGGCGACGGCGTGATCGACGTCGTCGCTTCCACCAGCGTTTACGGCGACATCGTCGCCAGCATCGGCGGCGACAAGGTCCGGGTCAGTTCGATCATCAGCCGCACCAGCCAGGATCCGCACTCCTACGAGGCCACCACGCAGGACAAGCTGGCCGTCTCCAAGGCCGAGCTCGTGGTGGAGAACGGCGGGGGCTACGACGCCTTCATCGACACGCTGGCAACCGACACCGGGCTGGAGCCCGGCAACATCATCAACGCCGTGGACGCCTCGGGCCTGGCCACCGAAAGCCCGGCAGCGGCGAGCCCCGACTCCGCCGGCCATACCCACGAGCACACCGGGCTGAACGAACACGTCTGGTACAGCCTGCCGGCCATGTCCCGACTCGCGGACGCCGTCGCCGACAAGCTGGGCTCGCTGGAACCGGGCTCGGCGCAGACGTTCCGGACCAACGCGGCGGCCTTCAAGGACTCGCTCGGCACCCTGGAAACCAGGCTCGCCGCCATCAAGTCCTCGGCGGGCCACGTGCCCGTGGCCGTCACCGAGCCCGTACCGCTGTATCTGCTCGAGGACGCCGGACTGGAGAACGAGACCCCGGCCGAGTACACGGCGGCGATCGAGGAAGATGCCGATGTCCCGCCCGCCGTGCTCAAAGCCGCTGTCGACCTCGTGGCATCCCGCGGCGTCCGGCTGCTGGCCTACAATACCCAGACCGAGGGACCGCAGACTCTGGCGCTGAAGAGGGCCGCCCAGACCGCCGGCGTCCCGGTCGTGAACTTCAGCGAAACCCTCCCGGACGGCCAGTCCTACCTGCAGTGGATGACCGGGAACGTGGAGAGCATCGGCAAGGCCCTAGGATGATCGCAACAGCGGGAGCAGCAGTCTCCGCGGAAAATCGAGGAAACCGCATTTGACACCGGTAGTGAGCCTCCGCGGCGCCTCCCTGGCGTTCGGCCAACGGACTCTCTGGGAGGGCCTGGACCTGGACATCAATCCGGGTGAATTCTTTGCCGTGCTCGGTCCCAACGGCAGCGGCAAGACCACCTTCCTGAAGGTCCTGCTCGGACTGCAGGAACTGACCACGGGAACGGCCGTGCTCGCCGGCCAGCCCGTTGAGCGGGGAAGCCGCCGGATCGGCTACGTGCCCCAGCAGAAATCGTTCGACCCCGATACCCCCCTGCGCGCCCGCGACCTCGTGGCCCTCGGCGTCGACGGCCACCGCTGGGGCATCCGCCTCGGCGGCGCCAAGGTGAACCGGAAGGTCGACGAACTCCTGGAGCTCGTGGGCGCCACCGACTACGCGAAGGTGCCGGTGGGGCAGCTGTCCGGCGGTGAGCAGCAGCGCCTGCGCGTGGCCCAGGCCCTGGCCACCGATCCCAAAGTGCTGCTGTGCGACGAGCCGTTGCTCTCCCTCGACCTTCAGCACCAGCAGGGCGTCAGCGCGCTGATCAACAAGCAGTGCCGTGAGGCCGACAGCGCCGTGGTGTTCGTGACCCACGAGATCAACCCGATCATGGACTACGTGGACCGGGTCCTGTACCTGGCCGGCGGAAAGTTCCGGGTGGGCACACCCGCAGAGGTCATGACCACCGAGGTGCTCTCAGATTTGTACGACAGCCGTGTTGAAGTCATCCAGGCCAACGGCCGGCTGATCGTCGTCGGGCTGCCGGATGCCGCGACGCACCACCATCTGGACGCGCACTCAGTCGCGGGCGAGGTGGGCTAAGTGGATCTGGGCGACCTGCTGCACTCAATCTTCAACTTCGAAAACTACGGCGAGCTGCTGGTCCTGGTGCAGAACTCCATCTGGGCCGGCGCCGTCCTCGGGCTGCTCGGCGGAATCATGGGCACCTTCGTGATGAAACGCGACCTCGCCTTCGCCGTCCACGGAATCTCGGAGCTCTCCTTTGCCGGTGCGGCGTTCGCGCTGCTGATCGGCGCGGACATTATCCTCGGTTCGCTGGCAGGGTCGGTGCTGGCAGCTCTGGTGCTGGGCGTGATGGGTGTCCGCGCACGGGACAAGAACTCGATCATCGGCGTCATCATGCCCTTCGGGCTTGGCCTGGGCATCCTCTTCCTGTCCCTGTACGAGGGCCGGGCGGCCAACAAATTTGGCCTGCTCACCGGCCAGATCGTGTCGGTCGGAACCGTCCAGCTGCAGGTCCTGGCGGTCGCCGCCGTCGTGGTGATGCTGGCGCTGGCCGCGATCTGGCGGCCGTTGACCTTTGCCAGTGTCGACCCCGACGTCGCCACCGCCCGGGGCGTGCCGGTGCGGGCACTGGCCCTGGGTTTCATGGTGTTGCTGGGGATCAGCGTGGCGCTGTCCATCCAGATTGTGGGCGCCCTGCTGGTGCTGGCCCTGCTGATCACGCCCGCGGCCGCCGCCATGCGCGTCACGTCCTCGCCCCGGCTGGTGGTCACGCTGAGCATCGTCTTTGCGATGACGGCGACCGTCGGAGGCATCCTGCTGGCCCTCGGCGGCCGGCTGCCGATCAGCCCCTATGTGACCACGTTGTCCTTCCTGATCTACGTGGCCTGCCGGATGATCGGCGGCGCACGGGCCAGGCGCGGGCTCAACGGCCGGGTGGTGCGGAGCGCGGCAGCCGCGGCTTAAACGCTCTCGCGCCACTGCGGTGGAATTTCCCCAGGTTTGCCGGCGGCCGCCGGCAGCCGTGCTCATTCGCGATCCGCGCAGCCCAGGCCTCGACCGCCGGGGCTTCCACTTCCACGGCCTTGCCGCAGTTCCGGCACAGCAGGTGGTGGTGGTGCCCGGTGACGGCGCAGCGCCGGTACACTGCTTCGCCGTCGGCGTTGCGCAGGACATCCACCAGCCCGTCGTCGGCGAGGGACTGCAGGATCCGATAGGAGGTGGCGAGGGACACTGCGGTGCCGCGCTCCTGGAGGATGCGGTGCAGTTCCTGGGTGCTGACGAAGTCCGCCAGATCGTCCAGCGCTGCGCTGACGGCCAGTCGCTGCTTGGTGACGCGTTGTTCCTTGCCCTGCACAGGTGCCGGGGCCGGAGTCCGGCTGCTGCCGGTGGTGGCGCCTTGGGACATCGTGGAACTCGCTTCGTCAAAGAATTCGCGGGTGGGACTGGCTGGGGTGGCAATGTCCAAGATTACCAGCGCCCAAGATTGCCAGCGGCGCTCCGTGGACACTGTGACGGCTGGTGCCTAGGCTGGCCGGATGAAGCTGACCAAATTTACTCACGCCTGTGTCCGCCTCGAGCAGGACGGCCGGGTGCTGGTGTTCGACCCGGGCACTTTTTCGGAGACGGAGCAGGCCCTCGCCGGCGCACACACCGTGCTCATCACCCACGAGCACGCGGACCATGTGGACGTCGACGCCGTTGCCGCGGCCTTGCAGTCGAACACCGCCCTTGAGCTGTTCGCCCCCGAGGCGGTGGCCGAGACGCTCCGTGGCAAGGCGCCCGACGCCGGAAGCCGCATCCATGCGGCGGCCGCGGGCGAGGAATTTGAAACTTCGGGCTTCGCGGTCAGGACCTTTGGCGGCCAGCACGCCCTCATCCATCCGCAGATCCCCGTGGTGGCCAACGTCGGCTACCTCGTCGATGGCAACGTCTACCATCCGGGGGACTCCTTCGCGATTCCCGACGGCGTCGACGTGAAGACGCTGCTTGTACCCATCCATGCCCCGTGGAACAAGGTGGGCGAAGTGGTGGATTTTGTTATCGGTGTCCGCGCACCACGGGCCTTCCCGATCCACGACGCGCTCCTGAACGAGTTGGGCCGCGGCCTGGTGGAGGGGCACGTGACCCGGATCGGCGCCAAGTACGGCACCGAGTACCGGCACCTCTCCAGCGGCGATTCAGCGGAGGTTTAGCCTACGCGGACGGGAGCGGCTCGGGCTGCCTGGCGGTTGGGGCTGACTGGCTGGCTGGCGGCTTAGGCCGGCCAGGCGCCAGTCCGGAAGAACTCGCGCAGCACGGCCTCGTGGGGCTCCGGATCCAGGCCGTGGGCGCCCAGCCACTCGGGGTTGTAGTAGTTCCCGGCGTAGCGGTCCCCGGCGTCGCACATCAAGGTCACAACACTGCCCCTGCGGCCCTCCGCGATCATCCCGGCGATGAGCTGCCACGCACCCCAGAGGTTGGTTCCGGTGGACGGGCCCGCGTGCAGACCGGCATGGTCCCTCAGATGCCGCATGGCCGCTACCGACGCGGCGTCGGGAACCTGGATCATGTGGTCGATCACGGCAGGCACAAAGCTCGGCTCCATCCGCGGCCGGCCGATGCCCTCGATGCGGGAGGGCAATCCCGCCGCGGGTGCGGCAGCAGCAGTCCCGCCGGCAGCAGTCCCGCCGGGGCGCTGGTCCCGCCAGTGCCGGCCCCGACCACCACCCAGCGGGGGACCGGGTGCTCCTCCAGCGCCAGCTGGCCGAAAATCGACTCGGCGATGTTGTTGTTCCCGCGCCAGTCCGTGGCCCGTTCTGCGTACGTGAATTGGTCCATGTAGTGCCCGCCCGTGCTGCTGGCCAGATCCGCGGCGGCCTCGTAGACCTCCGAGGCGTGGTCCACCAGGTGGCACGAGCCGCCGAACTGTTCTATCAGGGCGATCTTCTCGCGGCTGGTGGTCCGGGTCATCACGGCGATGAAGGGCAGCCCCAGCAGCTGCGCAAAATAGGCTTCCGAGACGGCGGTGCTGCCGCTGGATGCCTCCACGATTGTGGTGCCTTCGCGGATCCAGCCGTTGACGAGGCCGAAAAGGAACAGCGAACGCGCCAGCCGGTGCTTGAGGCTGCCAGTGCGGTGGGTGGATTCGTCCTTCAGGTACAGCTGCACGCCCCAGTGGTCCGGGAGCGGTACCGAATACAGGTGGGTGTCGGCAGAGCGGTTGTTTTCGGCATTGATCCGGCGGACGGCTTCGTCGGCCCAGGCCCGGTCCTGCTGGTGCGTGGTGTTCACCGCTACAGCCTACCGGGGGCGGCGGGACGCCAAAGATAGAGTGGGGAAATGGACACCCTTCTCAATGCTGCTGCCCTGAAGGACCGGATGGCCGGCGCCGTCGAAAGCGGCCGGCGCACAGTGCTCCTCGACGTTCGCTGGGCGCTGGGGGACCCCCACGGTCACGACCACTACTTGCGCGGACACATCCCCGGAGCCGTCTTCGTGGATCTCGCCACCGAACTCGCCGGACCGGCGGAACCGCAACGCGGAAGGCATCCGTTGCCGCCGCTTGGGCAGTTCCAGGAGTCCGCGCGCCGCTGGGGCATCAACGACGGCGATGCGGTCGTAGCGTACGACGACAGCGGCAACATGGCCGCTGCCCGGCTGTGGTGGATGCTCCGCAACGCCGGCTTCAGTTCTGTGTACCTGCTTGACGGCGGCCTGGCCGCCTGGCGGGCAGCCGGGTTCGAGCTGGCGGCGGGACCCGAACAGCCGGCACCCGGAAACGTCACGCTGTCCGACGGCGCCATGCCCGCGATCGACGCCGGACAGGCCGCCACCTGGGGCCGGCGGGGGCTGCTGTTGGACGCCCGGGCGGGGGAGCGGTACCGCGGGGAAATCGAGCCCGTGGATCCCCGCGCCGGCCATATTCCCGGGGCCGTCAGTGCCCCCACCATCGGGAACCTGGACGCGGACGGGCGCTTCCTGGCCCCGGCCGAGCTGCGCGAGCGCTTCGAACGGCTCGGCTACCGGCCCGGTGTCCCCACCGCCGTGTACTGCGGATCCGGAGTGACGGCGGCCCATGAAATCGCCGCCCTCGAGATTGCCGGCTTTTCCGCTGCCCTCTACCCTGGGTCGTTTTCGGAGTGGTGCCACGCTGCTTCGAACGATGTTGTCACCGGGCCGGAACCGTACGGCGAGCAGACGGCTTCACACTAAACGCCAGCAGGACTACCGGACGGCCGAGCAGGTAGTCAGAACGCCTCCAGTTCCTCGGGCAGTCAATGACTCCTAGGCTGCGGCTGCCACTTTGGGCTTTCCGCGCCGCAGCGTTTTGGCGTGGTGCCGGAGCTGGCGGCGGTGGCGGGAACCCGGCTGGTCTGTGGAAGATGGCTGAAGCGTAGTGCCCGGCAGGGGTGGTGCGGTGGAGTGGTAGGTGTGGCCGGTCGGTGTGGTGAGTTCGATGGTGTGCCTCCTGTTCCTGCCGTTGCCGGGTTCTGCTTCAGGGCTGGGGCGTGCGGTCCAGCCGGGGGTTTCTTTGGTGTGGTTGCAGGCTTCGCAGAGTCCGGCGCCGTTGTCTGCGGTGGTCGGCCCACCGTCGTGCCAGGGAATGATGTGGTCCAGGTGGCGGATCGGGGCGTCGCAGTAGGGGGTGCGGCAGGTGTCGTCCCTGGTTTGGATGAAGCGGCGGAGGCCGGGCGGGAAGAGCCGGGCGCGGGCGTCCATGGCGATGAGCTCTCCGGTGCGCGGGTGGGTGTAGAGCCGGCGGAGCCAGAGCCGGAACGC